>CAYTNN010000056.1:0-22290 GCA_964439135.1 uncultured Pirellulales bacterium | reverse complement strand
ACGCTGATTCAGAGGATCGGCGACAACGCTTTTGCGAAGATAACCATTTTCGAAACCGGCCGCAACACCGGCATTGATGGCATCGAAAAGCGTGCCCTGTTGATCGCCGGCAGAGGATTTGACGGCCACTTGCGAGCCCTGCTCTACAAAGACCACCGCAAGCCCCGTATCCTGGCATAACGGGATTTTTTCATCTCTCGCTATGCGGGCATTTTCGATGAGCTGATTCAGAATTTTTGCCGCCGTCGGATTGGATTCCTTCCGTGCCGCCTTCTCAAGAGCAGTTAAAACATCCTCAGGCAACTCATAACCGGCTGATATGCAAAGCGATTCAACCGTCTCGGCAATTTTTTCAAATTCAATATAACGCACGATAACCTTCGAATTATTCGCTAATCGACATTGACTTCGAGAGTCTTATACGTTGTATTACCATCGGCATCGCTGACTCTGACCGTAATGACATGATCGCCTTTCGGCAAATCTTCCTCGGCGTCTATTCTGATCGTGAAATTCTCGTCTGTCGTATCATAGACCAAATCGTCCGGCACGGTACTGATCCAGCGGTCGTTACTATCGATCGTATATTCGAGCTTGCCAATCGCACTGAGCTGATCGGCAATTTCGATCCCCAAAACCCGATACTGTCCGTTGTCTTTGAGGGACGATGTAATCTTCATGTTCTTTACAACCGGCCCGGTGTTATCGACTACGACCGGCTCGCTGACCCTGCTTCCGGCCAGTTTGGTCAAAGTCGTATTGCTTCTGGCGTCACTCGCTGTGACCCTGACTTCATACCGGCCGTCTTCGACGGTTTTGCCGTCCCATTCGAAGCTCGCAGCTTCAAGCTCATCCTTCAGCTCAATCCAGTTTGTCCTGCCAAGCTTTCTAAAATCGATTTTATAAACCAGCTTGTCGCCGTTGTCGTCTTTGGTCACATGGCTGATTTTGAAGACTCCCTGCTTGCCGGCACTCTTTATTCGACTGACAGTAACCGATTCGACCCGCGGCGCCAGATTCGGCACAGTACAAGCCACGGCAATTTCCCTTATCAGCGGGCTGTCAATGCCGTATTGGCTTTGCAGGATGAGTTTGTACTGACAGAACCTGCCCAGGGGACATTGCAGTTGAACGGGGGCGGTTATTTCTGCCGGCTCGGACCATTCGGAGAAAGTCGGGTCATTCACATCCTGGACATTGCCGCTGCGAGCGGAAAGAAGGACCTTGCATCCCTGCGGAACACTCGCTTCAAGCTGCAGTTTGCCCCACGTCGCCGGCTGACCGGCATCGATCAGATCGGACGTGTAGGTCCCCTCGGAAGCGAATCCGGAGCCCAGCGTGATCAACTTTGCCGGATTTGCCGTTCCGAGATACACCGCATCACCCGCCAGGGCAATAGCGGTAATTTGTGCCGCCTGCTCATCCTCGTAAATCACCACCTGCTGTTCCATCGTCGGATCGACGCTGAACAGACTGGCGTTGTTGCCGGTTCCGACGAGCAGCTTGCCATCCTTTTCTGCCAGGCAGAAGAAAACCGCCGCCTCGCCGAACACATCCGTCACGAAGCCGTCCTGCGTGATCTTGTAAATGTGGCTGGCCTGAGACGGTTTGGTTCCCTTACGAACCGGCGGCGGTCCCGCGGAAGGTTTCGCTTCGCTCGCTACTTTTGTGTTTGCAATTTCAAGCTTTATATCGCCCTTATTTTCGCCGGCACTTTCCTCGCTTTTGTCCTGGGCCTCAGGCCGGCCGGGCGAGGTTCCGCTAAAAGTGGATGCGGCGAATTGAGTTTGTGTCTGGACGATTTTCGCCGAAGTCGCAGCAGCGTATAAACTCACGTCGGATTCGGAATTTTCAACAGGCAGTAATACCGTGATTTCCGGCTGGTCGCTATCATATAAAACCGTTACTTTTTTAGTCCGGGGGTGTATCTTATAGACTAGGCCCCGGGTATCGCTTCCGGCGTAGAGACAGCCGTCCAGGCCAATCGCAAGTGAGAGTATGTTTTTATCCTGACTGTCATAAATAAGCTGAGGCTTTTTGCCGAGGGGATTGAGTTGATAAATCTTGCCTTCCGGCCCGGTTCCCAGATAAATGTTACCGCCGTCGTCAAGAGCCAGCGCGAAGATATATTTCGCATCGTTCGGTTCAAAAATGGTCTCCATCTTCTCGCCTTCGAGCCGGCACAGCCTGCATCCTTTGCCGCTTATCCCCGCTAAAAGCCGGCCGGACACATCCGTTGCCATAGCGAAAATATGCTCGTTCGACAGGTAGTCCTCAGCCTCGACATCTCCGGCCTCGGCCTTTTCCGGATCATCCTGTTTTTTTTCCGATTGAGCCCGGTCCGCGTCCAGCGGGTAAATCTTCGCCAGCTTATTAAGGTTGTATTTGTATATGCCGCCGTTGGGACTTGTGCCGAAATAGACGGTTCCCCCGCTTATAACGATACTGTTGATCGACCAGACATCGTCAAAACTCTTAAACTCCTTGATCAGCGACTCGGCCGCACGAGACAGTTGAATCGTCCCGCGTGAGCCAATCACAACCTTTTCGGTCCGGCCCTTCACTAAATCCGAACTGCTCGTATGACGAGTAACCTTGCTGCTGACAGCCAAACAAGCCGAGCTAAAAAACAGGCAGAGCACTAAATGATTTACAATTTTCAATTTTCGATTTTCGATCCCACGACTTCGCTCAGGACAGGTTTTGAAATCGGAATTCGGCGATCGGCAATCGAAAATGCTGAATATGTCTCTCATAGCTACTCCCAAAATAGAAAAGCGAAGATTAAAATCGCCGGGTATATTCCTTATTGTCCTTTTATTTTTCAACCGTTATTTGCAAGACTCTCTTGTCTATTAGAACCGTGCCCGTTTCCAGATTTCGTTCAAGCCAGTGCGAATATGGCCGGATTCTCAGCACCCTTTTCGTGTCCTGAAGGAGCAGCACCTTTGTTGCCGGCAGGTCGGGCAGCTCGGCCGTTTCAATTATGACCCCGCCCGGCGGCAAAGCCAGAAGGCAATACAATTTATCTCTGCTAATTTGCAGGGAATTATTCAGGGCATTAATCAGAGACGGCAGGCTTTGGGCAATGAATCTATGAGGAGCCGCCTTGACAAGGAACTGCTCATAATCACGATAGCCGCCCACAGTCAACTCATACTTTCCCGGTGCCAGATCTTCGGGTACTTGCAGGGTCCACTGATATTGCTTCTTGCCTGCCAAAACGGATTCCAGAACAGCGCTTACCTCGATGCTCCGGCCGGCCTTTACCTTCGAATCGGACAAATCGACCGACCAGATATGTGAGACAATACTTCTGGGCGTAATGCGAATGTCGATATCTATCGATTCGATGTCAACTTCTTCATACGGATTATTCATAAGAAGCCCAACGGAGCTGTAGCACTCCATTACCAACTCGTTCAGGTCCATACCGCTGGAGACGTTCTCGAAGGTTACTGATTCCGCATCCTTGATATCGATATCCACTTTATACTCGACCAAATGCTCAGGCGGCAAATCACCGAGCTGAGACGCCGCTCCCGCCACGGCCATATGAAGATAAAACGGTGACAGCATCCGATTATTCGCGAGCCGGCAGTTGTACTGGCGTTTTTCAGTATCGTTGTAGCGGTCTACTCGTATCGTCAGCGGGATCGTTTTGGCTTGAAGCCCAATCTGTCCGATAACGCCGGCAGCCTCATCAGTCGTTATCGCACCGACCGTCTCGATAACACTGGCCAGTTTAAACGAGTTGGCAATGCTTGATACGACCGTATGCACTTTCGCCCTGGCCAGCGGCAAATCTATCTGCCCGTAACCGAGCAGAAAGTGCCCGAAGGCATAAACCTTATCGCCTATAACTTCCGTAACTGTCCCGGATGTGCTCATGGAGATATCCCCGGAAACAAACGGTATAGCAATATAGGATCCCGGCACCAATTGAGCCCTCTCGCCCGCTTCGACATCGGCACCGGTCGAAGCGGCACCGGCTACAACCACAAATCCGAACGGCTCAACCGCCTCACTGAGCTGCTCACAAACCCCGGCGGGCAAGCCGGAAGTAATCAGAGGACTCGGCAAATGATTAGTACCCCTCAGACCTTGATTTGCTTTGACCAGACTGTTTCTGAACTGCCTGTCAATCTCAGCGAAATTAATGGCAGCAGTGTAATCAAACACTAAGCCTCCCTGCCCGGCACTTTTCTGGGAATCACCGCCCCGGCCTCCCCGGCCAACGGCAAGCATCTCCGCGATAGGTGTCGCCCCGTAGAGCGGATCCTTCGTATAAGTCCATGTGAAAGCCAGCGCCCCGGCCAATCGTCCGTCAATATAAACCGGCGAGCCGCTGCATCCGGCGACCGGCCCGGTGTGTATAAAACGCTCATCGGTCCCTTTGACCAGAATCGCATCTTTGCTACCGGGACTGGAGCTGGGATTTATGTTACGAACAACATCTACCACTTCCATGCTGAACTTCTCAATCCCGGCAACGCCGTACTCCGTCAGGCAGTATGCCTCCATCCCCGGCTTAATTTCGTCCAGGCTGATGTATTTCGCCGGGTCCCAAAGGCCTTCCGGAACGTTTGGCGCCTCGGCTTGATTGCCGCCTGAAGGGCCGGCCTCGGCTGCCGTATACACAGAACCGGTCAAAACCACGGCGATACAGAAACAAAACATTTTGAACATTGAAGCCCTTTCGAATCGTTACCGGCGAAAATTCTAATCGAAAGATATGACTATTGCAAGACAAAACAATTCCTGTTACAATGCTCTTTTGGTTCGTCGTGCGTATTGCGTGACGGGTCTTGTGCGATTGATATGGCGCAAAACAACAACGCAATACGGTTCGCGTAATACGATATACAGGATAACGGAGAAAGAAATGAAATCCGATCATCGGCATGAACTGAAAACTAACGAATTGGCCGAATGGCTTGGCAATCTGCCGGAATGGACAAAAGAAAACCTTGTAACAATCATCGCTGTAGTAGTAGTTGTAGTTGTGGCCGGAGCCCTTTACGGTTGGAGGCTATACAGCAGAAATGTGCTGCTGGTGCATGAAGAGGCCGAGTTTACGAACCTGCTCAACCAGATATCGGGCGGTAAAATGCAAATTCTTCAGGGCCAGGAGGCCCAGGGAAGAGACTGGTCGTTTTTACTTCTCCAGCCGGCCAACAACCTCCAGGCCTTCGCCAAAAAAACAAGTCACAAGCGAATGGCGGCTATGGCACTTATTAAGAGAGCAGAAGCCCTGCGAGCGGAGTTGCACTACGGGTCTGTCGAAGCGCAGTATTTAGCAAGCCAGACCAATCTGGCAAAAGCAAGTTACACCGAAGCGCTCGAAAAATGCCCGACAATCCCTTCGTTGGCAGCAACGGCCAAGTTCGGTCTGGGTCTTTGCGAGGAAGAACTCGGTAACTTCGGGCAGGCCCGGCAGATGTATCAGGATATCGCGGGAAATTCCGATTTCGAGAACACCCTGGCAGCCGTCCAGGCAAAACGCAGACTTGAGACAATGGCCGATTATCAGCAGAATATCGTTTTCAAGCCGGCGCCAAAAGTCCCTGAATCCATGACACAGACAATACCAACCGGTACTGGTCAACTGCCTAACATAATTCCGCCCTTTAACATCTACCGGCCCCTTGAGTTCGATATGCTCACTGAGTCTAAAGTTCCCGTCGATGCTAATGTGCCCGGCAAGTGATTCACAATGTCCGATTTCAGACGATAAATCCGAGTTCGCTAACGTGACTGAAAAACTGCACGTTGGCCACTCAATCAGAGAACGCAGGCTCGATAAATACCTCCACGGCCGGTTCAGCAATCTGAGCCGGAGTTTCATTCAAAATGCAATCAAGCAGGGAGCTGTCAAGGTTAACGGCAAAATCGCCAAACAAAGCCTGAAGCTCAGCCCGGGCGACATAATTGACTTTACCCCTCCCGAGCCGCCCAGCAAAGATATTCCGCCCGAAGATATACCGCTGGATATAATATATGAAGACGAAGAGCTGATCATTATCAACAAGCAACCAGGGATGATCGTGCACCCGGCGCGAGGAAACAGGCACGGAACCCTTGTAAACGCCCTGGTGTTCTATTCAGATGAACTATCAACCGGTCTGGGCGAATTTCGCCCCGGCATCGTCCACCGGCTCGACAAAAATACTACCGGCGTTATGGTCGTTACAAAAAACGACACTGCCCAGTGGAAAATCGCTAAACAATTCGAACACCGGCAGATCAAGAAAACATATCTGGCAATAGTCCACGGTACCCCGGAGCTGACCGCCGACTGTATCAACATCCCCCTGGGCATCCACCCGAGGTTCAGGGAAAAATATGCCGTTCGCCCCGACTCCGGAAAAGAATCCGTGACGTTCTATGAAGTGCTCGAACCCTTTCGCGGCTTTTCTCTGCTGAAGCTGACTCCAAAGACCGGCAGAACCCACCAGCTCCGCGTCCACCTTACATACATAAAACACCCAATTGTCGCCGATGATATGTACGGCGGCAAGCTCGTCTATCCCTGGCAGTTGGCCGATGCGGAGCCCGCCGTGACCGAACCGGTCATAAACCGGGTTGCTCTGCACGCTTTTAGCCTGGAATTTATGCACCCGGCAAAAAACGAAATGATGAAATTCGAAGCACCACTGCCGCAAGATATGCAAAACCTCCTCAACGAACTCAGAAAATACCGAACAATCTGACTTGCACTAATATCTTCCTCCATCCCCTTTAGACAACATTGCTGCGACTGCTCCTGATTACACTAAAGTGATGCCCGGTACTGGCCGATGTTCATTCTGTCACAAGTCGTTCAAGGTGTCAGCAGAAGTGGTTGCCTTGAGCAATAAACTTCAGGAGGATAGTATCGTAAGGAAGTGGAAAGCTGTATTGGAATGGAAGCGGACAAATCAATGAAAACACATCATGAAACAGGCCAGTCGGATAAGATGAGATTTGAAGCCCAGATCGAACAACCCCAATTTGAACGTCATAGGCGTTCCTGGGCTACGCTAAAATGGTTCGAGAATACGCCTAAAACCGAAGAAGCGTTCTACCTTCGCCTTCAAGAATTACCGGACGAAGATGTAACATTTCTCAAGTCTTTCTATCACGTTACCGAAGATTGGAACTTGTTCAAGTTGATCTGCAAATTCTGGAATATCGAGGTATCCGGCGTAATGAAGAATGCAGAGTGTAGAACGTAGAATTCTTTGAGTTTACTTCTTCGTTCTTAACTTTCTTCTTCGAGTTGCAGCCTTTCCAGCTCATCTGTAGAGCTGATCTGCTCTTTCCTTAAAATGACTCGATTTTTATATTTGATGCCTTCTTTCGTAGTTTCAAAGGATATAAATTCCAGATCGGAGCCATTAAAACCGCCTTGTTTGTTTAACCGGACATTTGCAATGTCTATTCCAGGAAAGAACATTGATGATGAAGTTCCAAATCCACCGATGGAAATATTATAATCCCAGCCTGAAAGCCGTTGGCCGTACTTAAATAAATTATCCACAGGTCCCCGGTCGCCTACTCGGAATCTGAATTCAAATTGCTTATACCTATACTTTTCAAATACACTTTCTTCCAGGAGAACCTGTTTTGCAATTTCCGGGTGAATGTCAGCATGACCCTGGGCGGAGATAATCTCCGTAAGCTTTAACAACTCAAAAGTATTGTGCAGGTTCTGGTCAAGGCCTAAATCGATCTTCCAGTCATATTTCCAAATATTTGCCTTCGTGTAGGCATCGTCGATCTGTTCAAATGAGACAATGCCGTACTCTTTCCGGCCTGAAGACATCTGGTTCTTAGCAGGGGCTGTAAGCTCACTATGCAACAATGTCTGTGTGACAATCTTGTATGAGCCGTCATCCTCCATAAGGTAAAAACTCGAACCTATCAGCATGTATTTAGGCTTATGGAAGTGAAAATACTGAATGATGTGAGACGGGGTGTCGGAAAAATTTACGTGCTTTTTCAGTATCTCCCCGTCTTCCTGCGTGAATTCGCGAAACGTAGCAAAGAACTTGAAGTCATGCTCACCGTAAAGAAACGTTTTATCTTTAATCTCTCTTATATAGTGGTGCAGCATTCTTTTGTTGTTGTCGTTATTGAGTTGCTTTTTGGTGCCTTCGCTGAGCATAGAAACAAACATATCCACATTCCCGCTCTTGCGGAGACTAAAGAGCTTATTGGCAAATAACAATTGGCTTTGGCTGCCCAGTTCTCCCCTATTTCTTACAGAAGATATCGAAGTCTCCAATCTGTCTTCGGGAACCTCAATAAACTTCAGCGCATTAACGAATGACTCGCTTTCTTGATAAAGCATAGGGCAGACAATCTCGTCACCGGTCTCTGTAGGCCTGCTCTGGCGGTCTTTCCTTTGACAGCCCGGCAACAAAAGAAAAATTACTGCGCATATAGTGGCTGAAATGTACCCTGTCCTAATCATTTTCGTAGTCCCCAACTGGCTAATCAGGAGATTCTATTCCTGAGGTAGTTTTGCGAGGTCGGCATCGGAGCCGGCGACCATTAAAATATCATCCTGATAAATCACCGTGCTGGGCATCGGGACATTGATAATCTTGCCCTTCTCGGCCTTCGTTTGTTTGCTGTTTTCACCGCGCTTGATTAAGACCAGATTGACATTGTGTTTTTGCCGGAGTTGTAAATCCATGACCGTCCTGCCGTTGAAACTCGCTGGTGCTTTTATCCGGGCCAGGCTATAGCCTTCCGCGAAGTCTATCTTCTCCCCTATTTGTGGCGCGATCAGCTTAAAGGCCCATCGCTCGGCAGATTCGATTTCGGGGTAAATTACCTCGGTGGCCCCCACTTTGGAAAAGACCTCGCCGGCAATCAAATCCTCCGCTCTGGCGTAGATTTGTTTGATACCCATTTGCCGGAGGTTCACGACCGTCAGAATGGCCGACTCAAAACCACCGGCTCCTTGTCCGATGCCGATAATCGCGACATCCACCTTGTCCACACCCTGGGACTTGAGGGCCCCTTCATCGGTGCTGTCGAGCCTGACTGCGTGACTGACCTGGTCTGTAATCAGCTCGATCTCATCCCGGTTTTTGTCAATAGCGATCACCTCTGCACCGCTCATCGCCAGCGCGATGGCCAGTTTTTTGCCGAATCGCCCCAGTCCTATTACCGCAAACCGTCTCATAATTCGTTCCTCGTATATCGTATTGCGTATATCGTATTGCGTATTGCGTATTGCGTATTGTGTTTTAATTTTGCGCGATACGCACGACGAAATTATCCGACAATAACCGCCTCTTGCGGGTAATTGTATCGGGCCGTCTTTAAGTTAAAGGTCAGCGCTGCCAACAGCGTCAACGGCCCCAGTCGGCCGATCAGCATCATCGCAATAATAATCAATTTCCCGGCCGTTGTCAAAAGAGACGTGATTCCCGTCGTCAAGCCGACTGTCCCAAGTGCGGAAGCCGCCTCAAACATAATATCCGACATTGTAAAGCAGTTTGAATTCTCCGTAATATTCAGTGCCAGGGTGCCAACAAACAGAACGGCAACAAAAAGCAGCGTCACTGTAACCGCCCTGCCGACAACAACCACCCGAACCGAGCGCCTGAACATCTCGACTTCATGGCGTTTCCGCAGGGCTGCGATTGCCGCCATGACAATGACCGCCAGTGTAACCGTCTTGATTCCGCCTGCGGTCGAACCGGGCGAACCCCCTATGAACATCAGGAGAATTAAAATAAATTTGCCGGACGGCGACATCGCGGAGATATCGACTGTATTGAAACCCGCCGTCCTGGCTGTAATCGATTGAAATAGGGCATTGGTAATCGTGTTTTCGGTTTGACTGCCCGCACCGGCAGCATAACGCTCGAATAAAAGGATCGCCAAGGCCCCCAGCACGATCAAAGAGGCACTGACACTAAGAACGATCTTGGTCTGAAGCCGCATCCGTTTCGGTGCTTCCATCGAGAACCTGTATTGCTTATTGAACCACTTTTTGAAGAATCTTTTAATTCTGTCAGCCGCAATATTCACCAGGTCGTACAGCACGCTGAAGCCAAGCCCGCCAAGGATAATGAGCGGACAGATCACGACGTACACCTGCCAGCTCCGGCTGTAACCGACAAAACTGTTGCTGAAAAGGCTAAAGCCGGCGTTACAAAAAGCGCTGATGGCATGAAAAATACTGCAGAACCATTTGTTCTGAACGTCTCCGTCCCACATACCCAAAAGGCTCACCGCGCCGAGAGCTTCGATCAGAATCGTGCTGACAAAAACAAACGCTATCATATTGCCGATTCGGCTGACCGTTCGGGCACTGAGCAAATCCTGCATGGCCACTGATTCCCGCAGGCTGAACGCCTGGCCCAGCAGCAGCGCGAAAACCGCACCGAATACTACGATCCCCAAACCGCCGAGCTGAATCAGTGCCAGTATAACCACCTGCCCCATTACGCTGAAATCCCGGCCGGTATCTTTGACTATCAGCCCCGTGACACAGGTGCCGCTTGTCGCCGTAAACAAGGCATCGACAAAACTCAGGCTTTCTTTGCCGTCCGCGGACGCCGCCGGCAGCATTAGGAGCCCCGCTCCGGAAAATATCAAAACCAGAAAACTCGCTATCAAGGTCTGCGTCGGGTTTTTGCCGGATGCCGCCAGGTTAACGCTGGTCTTGCAAAGTTTTGCGACGACCTGCACAACAAGATAAAGACCGACGGCGAAATGCCGAACTTCCGTTGCTTCCGGTTTCGTCGGGGCGAACCAGCGCCCGGCCCCAATGACAGTGGCTCCAAGCACAAGTAAAAGCGGAATCTCGAACCAGTTGGCCCGCCAGAACTCGGCCTTCGAGACGGCATTGAACATCCGGATGATTTTATCGGCAATGAATACACAGAGCAAAGCCACCTGAACCGTGTATAAAATCCAGGCCCGAAGCAAAGGCTCAGGGAAACCGAACAACAAAACGAAAGAGGCCACAACCACTGCCGCAACCAGAGCATTGGCGCCGATTAAAACCCTCTCCAGCGGTTTGTTTTTATAAATTATCTGCATAAGTCAATTTTCGACAACCGAGTTTCTTTTTGACAATTGTAAGTCTGAAACAGGAAATGGTAAACCGAAAACCTTAAAATCCTTCAGGCGACATCCGCCATGCCGATCGCATCGCCGAATTTGGCCAGCAGCGCCCGGCGAATATTCTTGTGCTCGGCACGTGTCAACATCGGATCTTGCGAAACCATCTCGAACGCATTTTTCCGTGCCATAACAAGCAGATCGAAATCGTCCACGATGTTCGCGATTTTCAAATCGGGCAGGCCGTGCTGCCTCGTGCTGAACATCTCCCCCGGGCCGCGCAACCGTAAATCGTGCTCGGCAATCTCAAAGCCGTCGTTGCTCCGGGTCATTATTTCAAGCCGGCTCTTAGCCGTTTCGTTATCGGTCTCTGCGAACAAAAAGCAAAACGATTTTGCATCCGACCGCCCAATACGCCCTCTGAGCTGATGGAGCTGGGCCAAACCGAATCGATCGGCTCCCTCTATCACCATGATTGTCGCGTTCGGGACGTCGACACCGACCTCAACAACAATCGTCGAGACCAGCACGTCAATTTTACCCTTTCGAAATTCCGACATCACCTGCTGCTTCTTCACAGAAGGCATCCGGCCGTGCAGAAGCTCAACTTTAAACTCGGGAAAAACTTTCTTCGAAAGCTGCTCGGCCTCATCGGTCGCCGCCTTGACATCATCAGCCTGCTCAGCGGCGGTAATGCGAGGATAGACAAAATAGGCCTGTTTCTTCGCTTTGAGACGTTCGCGGATAAATTCGTACGCTTTCTGCCTGTTGTGCCGGCTCACCCAGCGTGTGATTACTGCCCCCCGGCCCGGCGGCGAGTGCTTTATCACAGAAACATCCAGATCGCCAAACGCGGTCATCGCCAGCGTGCGCGGAATCGGCGTGGCCGTCATTACCAGGCAGTGCGGCGTCGTTTGCTTGCGTAGCAGCGCCCTCTGCGCAACGCCGAACTTGTGCTGCTCATCGATCACGACCAGGCCCAGATTCTGAAATTCGATATCGGCCTGCAGCAGCGCCACTGTCCCGACAACAATGTCAATCTCGCCGGAACCGATTGGGCTTATGACCTGGCTCCTCTTTTTGCCGGTCAGCCCCCCCATTATCAAAATCCGGTTTACGCTGCTGTTTTTCAGGTATCTTTCAATGCTGAGAAAATGCTGGCCGGCCAGAATCTCCGTCGGCGCCATTATAGCCACCTGCATCTTATTGGCAACCGCCAGCAAAGCGGCATAAAGTGCCACGACCGTCTTGCCCGAGCCCACGTCACCCTGCAGCAGCCGGTTCATGGGCTCAGATTTGCCCATATCAGAAGCAATTTCAGAAATACACGCGTTCTGGTCCTCGGTAAGCAGAAACGGAAATCGCCTTCGGATTCTGCTGTCAATCTTGTCGGAGCAGCCGCACGGCACCGCCTTTGAAAAATGCTGGACCTTGTACCGGCGAAGCGCCAACCCCAATTGCATCAGAAACAGCTCATCATACTTTAACCTGCGTTTTGCCTGCGAAAGTTTTTTCTCGTCCGGCGGCAAATGGATCCAGGCAAACGCGTCCTTTCTGGGAATCAACCTCGCTTCTTTCAGAAATCCTTTGTCGTAAAATTCCGAAACAAGATCGGTTAATTGATCAAGCACCGGAGCGATGACGCGTTTGATTTGCCTGCTGGTTAGTCCTTTGCATGCAGGGTAAATGCCGCCGCTGAAAGACTCCGTCGACTGCGGATTTTCTTCTTTGAGCACAAAAAACTTCGGATTGGTTATTTGCAACTGATGTTTGTACAAAGTCACCTTGCCCGATACCATGATGATTTGGCCCGGTTCCAGTTGGCCGCGAAGATACCCGCCGTGAAACCAAACAATCCTGCACACGCCCGTATCGTCGCTTATCATGGCCTCGAAAAGCGGCTGCCTGCGATAACTCTGGTAGTCAATCGACTCGACCAGGCCAATTATGGTAACCGTCTGGTCAGGCTGCATTTGGCCTATCCTGGTCGGTTCCGGCATAAAATTCCAGTCACGCGGAAAATACTCCAGCAAATCGGCCACCGTCTCGACCCCCACCTGCGCGAAGATCTTCGCCCTGGCCGGCCCGACACCTTTGAGAAATTGGACCGGCATCGACAAGTCAGGCCTGGTTTGTGATTTCTCGTCTATCTTTGTCATCGCTGTTTCTTCGTATCGCTGCCGCAAAGGTAACGCCTCTTTCTATTGCTCGAATCCGTGTTTGCCGATTAGCCTGACAAAGCGGACGTCACAGACCGCTCGGGTTATTAGTTTGTCTGCTTTCTTTTGACAGGTCACCAGTCCCTGCACCGATCTGCCGCCCACTGGAGCAACAATCAGGCCGCCGTCAGCAAGCTGCCCGAGAAGGGGCTCCGGTATCTTCGGCACCCCGGCGGTAATCATGATCCTGTCGAAACATCCCGAAGCAGGCAATCGTGAAGCCGGCCAGCCGCTGCTGCCGTCACCAACATAAAACTCAACGTTGCTGATACCCAGTTTGCTCAAAACCGCCTGAGCCGAATCAGCCAGCTCACTGAATCTTTCTATCGTATAGACTTTTTTTACCAGCTTACTCAAAACAGCCGTCTGGTATCCGCTGCCGGTGCCGATCTCTAGAACCTCGCGTTCCGAATCGACCCGCAGCTCCTGGGTCATCAAAGCGACAATATACGGCTGGGAAATGGTCTGATCCATCCCGATGGGCAGTGGGCCGTCGCCGTAGGCCTGTGACCGGTACGACTGCGGTATGAACTCTTCCCTCGGAACCTCATCCATCACAGCCAATACGCGAGGATCGGTAATATCACGCCCCCTCAGGTCCCACCTGAGCATCCGCTGCCTGGCGGTGCTAAAATTGTCTTTGCCCTGACGACCATGCATGGCTTCAATCATCGCTTTTTAAGCGTGGTTTTGCAAAGTAATTCTGTTTCGCCGATGATGAGGATTTAATTAAAACAGAAGTTTGATAGCTGCCGCGGCGGCCAGGATCTGCACGATAACGTTAAATGCCTTCTGCGGGATTCGTTTTAGCAGGAATATTCCCGCAACCGCCCCGATAGCGATGAACGGCAGCATCATTAAATTGAGTTTAACCGATTCGGCCGTCATCAATTCGAGATTGGCGCTGAACGGCACCTTGAGCCAGTTGACAACAAAAAAGAACCACGCCCCTGTTCCGACAAATTCGACCTTGGGCAGCCGCATCGCCAGCAGATAAATAATCATGACTGGCCCGGCGGCGTTAGCCATCATCGTCGTAACCCCGGCCATGAATCCGAGCACGACGGCGAACCACCATTGTGTCGGAACCGGCGCATCTTCACCTTTGGCCCTGGTCCGCCAGTAATTGACGCTCAACATTACCAGAACGATTCCACCGATAATCGGCTTGAGCTGCTGGTCGTTGACGAATCTCAAGCCGAAGTATCCCGCCACAATCCCGGCAAAAGCCGCCGGAAGTAAACGCAGCACGTGCCCCCACCTGGCGTTACGCCTGTGGTAAGTAACCGCAAACAAATCCGCGAGAATCAGAATGCCTAGCAATATCCCGGTCGACTGACGTGTCGGAAGAACCAGCGCCATTAAAGGCACTATGAGGATTCCAAGTCCGGGCATCCCGGTTTTGGTCGTTCCGACCATCACAGCACAAACAGCAACCACTACCCAACCAAAAAAGTCCAAATCCAATGCACATCATCCTTCATTAAAGTCTTCCGATTATTTATTTTAAGTCTAACGGTCGCACTTTATCGGTTTTGGCCTTGCTTTGCAATTGACAATTGATGATCGATAATCGAAAATAAAAACAGTCGATAGCGTTTTGACAAAATTGTCAGTACTTAAAGGAGATCGAAAATGAAGACAAAAAAGCTTCTCTTTTACATGCTCGCTGTCATTTTAGGCGGCTGTGTGCCTGTAATATCGCTGCACCCGCTTTACACGGAAAAAGACGTCGTGGTGGAAAAAAAACTGTACGGCACCTGGGTGGATGACGCAAACAGCCCCGAAACCACATGGGAATTCAAGAGTATCGACGAGCCGAAAAACGCATACAAATTGATTTTCTCCGATGAGGAAGGAATGAAAGGATCGTTTGTGGTGCACCTGGTGAAACTGCAAGACAGGCTTTTCCTGGACATTTATCCAAGCGATTTGCCCTGGAAACCGGAAGACCCTAACAAAATGGACTGGCCATATAACTCTCTATTCCTGATACCTGCTCATACGTTTGTGAAGATAGACTCCATAGAACCCCAGTTGAAATTGCGATTAACTTTAGAATCCAAAATGGAAGAGCTGCTCAAAGAAAATCCGAGTGCAGTGGAACATACGTTTGTCGGCGACAGGCTTGTCATTACGGGATCGACAAAAGAACTTCAGGCATTTATTCTCAAGTATGCCGACGACGAGAGAGTATTCACCGATCAGGTCACCCTGAGCCGTAAGGACACCAAAGCCAAAACGCCTTAAGTCTTATCGAGCATTAAAATTATGGTTGAGAAATCGGAATTTAGACGTTATCTCGTAAATGTCGACTCTATCTCCGCACACCAGCTTTTTACAGATTGCCTGGTGATAGGGGCCGGTATTGCAGGTCTTCGTGCCGCTCTCGAAGCAGCCGAACGCCGCAGTGTAATAATAGTCTGCAAGGGTAAAGCCGAAGAAAGCAACACCTTTAAAGCCCAGGGCGGCATTGCCTCGGTGCTCGATAAAGCAGATACATTCGAATCACATATCGCCGATACGCTCAAAACCGGCTGTGGAATCTGTGACGAGGGCGTCGTTGACCTGGTCGTTCGCCGGGGACCCGAACTTGTAAAGCAACTGCTCAAATGGGGCACGGAATTCGATCTGAGAGAAAACCATATTGCCGCTACGCTCGAAGGCGGTCACAGCTACCCTCGTGTCGCTCACGCTCACGGCGATGAAACCGGACGGGCGATTGCCGAGGCATTGATAGAACGAGCCAGACGGAATCCAAATATAAGAATCCTGGAGAATTTCTATACGATCGATTTGCTCACCAACGACGACAACAAGTGCGTGGGAATCATCGGCTACGAACGTAAGAGAGGCCCACAAATCATCTGGGCCGCAAATACGATTCTGGCTACCGGCGGAGCGGGCCGGCTCTATCGTGAAACTACGAACCCGGAAGCCGCCACCGGTGACGGCATCGCTTTAGCTTACCGGGCCGGCGCCGTCTTACGGGATTTAGAGATGGTCCAGTTCCATCCGACGACGCTCTATATCGCAGGTGCCACGCGGGCCCTGATTAGCGAGACGCTTCGCGGCGAAGGAGCAATCCTGCTGGACAGCAAAGGCCAGCGTTTTATGAATGACTACCACGAAGCCGCCGAGCTTGCTCCGCGCGATATCGTCAGCCGGGCAATTCTGTCCCAGATGCGAAAAACCGAATCGACGCATGTCTATCTGGACGTCCGGCATATCGAAAAAGCATTTTTCGCAAAAAGATTTCCCTGGATTAACGAGCTGCTCGAAAGTTTCGATATCGACATCACTAACGACCTGATTCCGGTCCGGCCGAGCGCCCATTATATGATCGGCGGCGTAAAAACCGACCTGGCGGCCAAAACGAACATCGAGGGTCTTTACGCCTGCGGTGAAATCGCCTCTACCGGGCTGCACGGCGCAAACCGGCTCGGCAGCAACTCCCTGCTCGAAGGACTGGTGTTTGGGAAAATCGCCGGGCAAGAGATTTCGCAAAAGAAAAAAGCAACCGCCGCCCATCTCAAGCACCCCCTGATAAAATATCAGATCCCCCATTCGGACCGTACACGCCTGGACGCCGACGACGTCAGGAACTCGCTCCGAGCCCTTATGTGGCGAAACGTCGGAATCACCCGCCTTGACCAGCCTCTCACAGAGGTCCAGGAAATTATAAGATTCTGGCAAAGGTACGTGATGGATAAAATCTTCGACTCACCGGCCGGCTGGGAATGCCAGAACATGCTCACCGCCTCTCTGCTTATAGCCCAATCCGCACAACAACGCAGGGAAAGCCGGGGCGTCCACTACAGAAGGGATTATCCCGAAACCGACGATAAGCATTTCAAGAATCACATCGAAATCTCAAGAGAGGACCGGATGCAATAAGACTAATCCGGCGTAACCAAAAACCACAATGACGGAGCAAGCATATCGCAGCGAACTTAACTGTTTCCTTGATATTTAACGCAATTAGTTTTGAAAATAAGACAAACCTTTGTTATAATAATGCAGTAATTCAAAGCAATACAGAGTCTATTAAAAAGAGTGGGTCGGGCGGTCGCCGGCTTCTTTGGGAGCCGGAGGAAAGTCCGAGCAGGACAGGGCACGGTGGTGGCTAACGGCCACCCGGGGTGACCCGCGGGAAAGTGCCGCAGAAAATACACAGCCGATGTCCCTTAGGGGAACAGGCAATGGTGAAATGGTGCGGTAAGAGCGCACCGCGGCGCCGGTAACGGTGCCGGCAGGGTAAACCCCACCGCCTGCAAGACCAAGCAGCCGGACACTCGGCCCGGGTACGAGCGGTTAATAGCCGCTCTGCCGGCGGGTAGGTCGCTTGCCGTAAGGCAGAGCCAACCGGCAACGGTTGGTCAAGATAAATGGTCGCCGCCCGTCTTCAAAGGCGGGATACAGAACTCGGCTTACAGACCCACTCTTTTTTATAGATTTACGATTATTTCTCGCCGCGTGCGAAAGCACCGAAGCGGACTTTGACCGCGACAGCGTCATCCGCGACAACCATCCGGAGCGTGCCCTTGTTGAAGTTGATATGATCGAACTCGGCCCCGCCGGCCTGGCTCAGCCTCATCGCCAGCACGGGTGACGCTTCGAGTTTTATCAGCACCGTCTCGAACATCTGATTGATGAGCATCCCGCAGACGTCCAGTTTCTGATTGTACTGCCCGGGTACATCGACATCATCGCCAAGCTCTTTTATGTCCTTGCGAATGGAATCCAGGACGTACCTCAGTATTGCGATTCGCCTTGCGTTTTCAGATGTGTAAGATTCGCCGAGCACTTCTTTTCCCAGCACCATTTCGCAATCAAAGCGAAGACCTCGCCTGGACCGGGCACGCAAACTCCCGGCCCTGTCGTCGACGGCAAAGAAGTACTTCCGGATAACATTGAGCCGGTACTCGTGGAATGTCACCATATTGAACCAGGTGCTGTAGCCGTCCGGGCTCTGTCCCAGCGAGGCAACAACGCGATCGCTGTGACTGACCATCTCAGTTTCCGCCAGGAGCGAACCAGCCTCACTTTGGGACCTTCGAATCTTAGGCAGCGCATCGAGAGTGAGGCTCTTTTTCAGCGTGATCTGCTCGTATGGTGCCGAAAGCTCCTGCTGCTCGGAAAGCTTCTGACCCTGCGCTCCGGCGGGTGAGGATACGGCAGAACAACCCGAAAGCAGAATACCGAGCAATAAACCGACATAACAACACACAGCAATAGTCAATCTGCGATTTCCAATCCTGGAATTCGCAGACTGACTCGGCACGTTCGGCCGCATTGCAATCCTCCTTCTGTAAGTCGATCTTTAGACTTCTTTGGAATCGATCCACTTCATCATCTTACGCAGTTCTCTTCCAACGTTTTCCAGCTTGCTGCCGTGGTCCTTGTCGTACAGCTCGTTGAAATTCTTCAACCCCGATTTATACTCGTTGACCCATTCCTTGGCGAATCGGCCGGACGTAATCTCCGCCAGGATCTTCTTCATCTCGGCTTTGGTCTGCGGCGGGACAATTCTCGGCCCGCGGGTCAGGTCACCATACTCGGCGGTGTTGGAGATGCTGTATCTCATATAGCTCATCCCGCCCTGATACATCAAATCGACGATCAGTTTCACCTCGTGCATACATTCGAAGTAAGCGATTTCAGGCTGGTACCCTGCTTCGACCAGAGTCTCGAAACCGGCCTTGATCAGCGCGGTCAGACCGCCGCAAAGAACGCACTGCTCGCCGAACAGGTCCGTCTCCGTCTCTTCTTTGTACGTCGTTTCGATGATACCCGCCCGGGCGCCGCCGACACCATTGCCCCATGCAAGGGCAATCTGCTTTGCATCGCCGGTCGCATCCTGCTGGACCGCCACCAGGCACGGCACGCCGCCGCCTTTTTCATACTCGCTGCGAACCAGATGTCCGGGTCCTTTCGGAGCTATCATCACAACGTTCACATCCTGTGGCGGCACAATATACTTGAAATGAATATTGAAACCGTGACAGAAACCCAGCGTCTGACCCGCTACCAGGTTGGGCCCGATGTGGTCGGCGTAGATTGTCGCCTGGACTTCATCGGGGAGCGTCACAATGATCAGAGCTGCACCATCCATAGCTGTTTTTATGTCGGTCGGCTTAAAGCCATGCTTGACCGCGAGCTGGTAATTGTCCGTCCCTTCCAGCTCGGCGACCGCAATCTCGACGCCGCTATCGCGCAGATTCTGGCTGTGCGCATGGCCCTGGCTGCCGTAGCCGACAACCGCCACCTTCTTGCCCTTTAAGGCATCGATAGGAGCATCATTTTCGTAATGTATTTTTACTGCCATAACTTCATTCTCCTTGTCTGTGCTAAATAAATTAGCAATCTAATTATTCTGTACCTTGAATTTCCTGGGAAAGCCCGAGATCCGGCCCAACCCATGGCGAGACTCTCAAAACGGCATGACCGTTAATTACAGGCCAAAATTCCCGTTTCCGCAACATATTAACGGCAAACTACCGGTAAAGCAAGAAATTTATATGCCCGCTAGGCCCGAATCTCGACCGCAGAAGATAGACATGTTATAGCCTGCCGCCATTAAAATATTACATCATTGTCAGGATTATCTGCTACCGACAAAGTGCATCATGAGAAATAAGCTTTGAGAACATACTGCTGCACCATCCTTTGGGTGTTAAAAAACGAACCATTAAGAGCAATACAGTGTGACATTATGCAGCGGAATTGCTCCGGCTGATTATAGTACAGAGGAATGATTGTGTTCTGGAGTTTATCGAACAGGGCGCTCGCATCCTGCCCGGTATCACGCTGGGCTTCAAGATCGCGGCTGTTATGCCCGATCGACCAGCCTGTTATGCCTTCGATACAACCTTCGATCCACCAGCCGTCAAGAATACTGAATGAAGGCACTCCGTTCAGGGCCGCTTTC
Source organism: uncultured Pirellulales bacterium (assembly GCA_964439135.1). GTDB lineage: Bacteria > Planctomycetota > Phycisphaerae > Sedimentisphaerales > Anaerobacaceae > JAFGPJ01. The sequence continues at coordinate 2,070 of CAYTNN010000056.1, read as the reverse complement.
ATGCCGCTCGTGCCCGACGCCTCCATGGGCGGCATAGGAGTGTTAACCCAAACATCCACGCCGGACGTCATTAGCTTGCCCAACTGGATATCATAGTTTTCGAGATAGGCGATTTTCACATCCGAATTCAGGGCATTTATAGACCGGAATATTGCTTCAATAAGCTCCTTGCCCTGCCGGTCTTTCGGGTGAGCCTTACCTGCGTAGATTATCTGAAACGGTCCGGCCTTGGAATAGACTTCTTTTAGCCGCTCTATATCGCTCAACAGCAAATCCGCTCTCTTGTAGGTCGCAGCCCGCCGGGCAAAACCCAGCGTCAAAATATCCGTATCCATTCCCTTATTGGTCTCGCGGTTGACGTAATGAATCAGCTCGCGTTTGGCCTGCATATGGGCCTCCCAGATTTCCGATCCCGGAATGCTCAGCGCATAACGCAGGTTAAAATTATCTTCCCTCCAGCCCGGGATGTACTTGTCGAATAAATCCTGGAACGGTTGCGACGTCCAGGTGGCGACATGCACGCCGTTGGTTATCGAATCAATCCTGTACGGGGCAAACATGTGGCTTGAAATCTCTCCATGTTTTTTAGCCACGCCGTTTACATAGTGACTCAGTGTCAAGGCAAGATACGTCATATTAAGAGCCCCATCGTGGGTTATCAAATCTTTAACCTGCAGGCAGGGGTGGTTGGTCAATGCCTTTTCGACATCTTCGATAGGAAATTTATCCTGCCCGGCCGGGACCGGCGTGTGCGTGGTAAAGACACACCTGCTTCGCACGGACTCAATATCCTCGTCCGAAATAGAATTTCTTCCCGCCCCCTCGCACTGTTCCTTGAGCAGCTCCAGCGTTAAAAAACCGGCATGGCCTTCGTTCATGTGAAATTTTTCGATCTGGTTATGCCCCAGTGCCCTAAGCATCCGCACGCCTCCGATGCCGAGAATAATCTCCTGGCATAGACGATAATACGTATCGCCCCCGTAAAGATGGTCTGTCAATGTCCGGTCCCAGTCGCTGTTATCCGGCAGGTTCGTATCCAGAAAATATACCGGCACACGGTTCCTGCCGGGACATTTAACCTCGTATTTCCATGCTTTGACCTTCACCTGCCTGTCTTCGAGGTCCACTGTAACTATCTGGTCCAACGGCTCGAGGAAATCCTCGACCACCCATTGCACGGGCTCTTCGGTTTGAACGCCGTTTTCATCAAGCCTTTGATAAAAGTATCCTTCCCGGTGAAGCAACGTCACTGCTGCCATCGGAACGTTAAGCTCGGCGGCCGAGCGAATTGTATCGCCGGCAAGAACTCCAAGCCCCCCGCTGTAGGTGGGCATATCCGTCTCAAGGCCGACTTCCATTGAAAAGTATGCTATTTTTCTTTCATTGCTCATGTCCGGGTTCCCGAATTTCCATTTCATTTCCTGCATTACTTTATTTCCTTAGCATCCTGCAGCTAAATTGCATGATATTCTTAATCCTTTTTCTCAAAAAGTCAATCCGATAGTGTCCGGCATCATTTGTCTTTGGGAATTTAAAAGGAAGGTGGGGGCAACTTTCGCACCTGAGCAGAAGTCGGAGTAGCCACTGGATTGGATTATGCCCCACGACTACACTTGACACATACGGCCTTAGTCGGTATCGTTGCCGGAAAATTCTTTTGGAGATAGTACCGTGAGAAACTGTGCATTGCTCATTGCCGTTGCAGTAATCGTAAGCATCTCCGGCTGTACAAACAGGCTGGTTGTGAATCGACAGAAACCACACCATCTCATCCACGACGTCTACTTTACGTTGAATGACGACTCCGAAGCCGCTAAGTCAAAACTCGTCGATGACTGCTACAAGTACCTGAGCAACCATCCCGGCATCATCTTCTTTGCAGCCGGCGAGGTAATCGAGGCACACCAACGGGATGTAAATGTGCGCGACTGGCAGGTCAGCCTGCACATCGTGTTCAAAAGCAAAGACTACCATGACCAGTACCAGAAAGCCCCCGATCACTACAAATTCATCGAAGAGAACCAAGATAATTGGAAGAGCGTCCGGGTTTTCGATTCGTTCATCAAATAG
>CAYTNN010000055.1:18467-22384 GCA_964439135.1 uncultured Pirellulales bacterium | reverse complement strand
GCTCGCGATCCTGGGCCTGCATTTCCTCGCTCTGCTTCCAGTGCTCGATATTCGCTTCGTCACCACCGATGTGAATATACCTGTTCGGAAACAATTCCATTACCTCGGTCAGCACGTTCTGCATGAATTCAACCGTCTTCGGGCGCGGCGCCAGAATCCTCTCATTGGCGGTCCATCTCTTCTCGACCGGCAGGGCGCTGAGCTTCTCCGGATACAGACCTATCTCAGGGTACGAGATAATCGCCGCTCCGGTATGGGCGGGCATTTCGATTTCCGGCACGATATTGATATAACGCTCCGCCGCATATCTGACAATTTGGCGAATATCCTCCTGGCTGTAGAATCCGCCGGGTCGTTTATCGCCAGCTTTTCCAAACTCGCCCCCGCGACGCATCGTGGTAAAATCCATCCACGCGCCGGTCTTTGTCAATTTCGGATACCGCTTGATTTCAATCCGCCAGCCCGTATCGTCGCTCAGGTGAATCTGCAGACTGTTGAATTTATGCAAAGCCATAATGTCGATAAACCGCATCAAATCCTGCTTCGGTATGAAATGCCGGGCCGGATCCACAAGCAAGCCCCGCCACTCAAAACGCGGGTAGTCGGTAATCCTCACGCACGGCACTTTCCACTCCGCATCTTCGGCCTTCGTTTTACTGAAAATCTCTGCCGGCAGAAGCTGCCGCAGCGTCTGGATGCCGTAGAATAGCCCCGCAGATTTCTTCGCTCGAATCAAAATACGCCTCGGCGTAACTCTGAGCGTGTAACCCTCGTCGCCGAGCTTAGACAAATCCTTCTCAAGCTCCAATGCTATAGCTCCTCTTCGTCGCTGCGAGGCATCAGCCAAACTCAATTTGAATCCCATCGCAGGGGCCAGTGCATCTAACAATTTCGACGCTTCAGCCGCAGCCTCACCTTCGGCAATAATCCGCGCTTCCGGCCCGATTTGAAAATAGCCATCATCAAACTCAATCGAAACCGGCTGAGGGATTATGCTTACTATCTCCCGGGGCTGTTCGGCTGCCGGGCAAATCGCCGTAATTACGGCCAGGAGTATTGCTATTTGTGCGTTTTTTCTTATCAGCATGAATTACCTCCTGAGATTATAAATGTCGCCATAAGCATCTGAAATTTCCTGTCGAACGTGCAACATACGCTTTATACCAGATTTCCTTTCTAAAAACCAGCTATGAGGTCTTTTATTCAACTTGTTTCGGATTTCCGGCCAAAGGCCGGCAAATTGGCTTTGTTTGGCTTTGTTTTTCGCCTACCAAAACCGCTTAAAATCACCAAAATGTCCACAAATCTTTACTATTACTGAATTAACGCTATTTTACCCATATTAACATTGGCTTTGTTTTTTCAAATCGCTTTCTGTAAAACACAGATTCACACCGATTAACATGGATTCTTGTGTTCATTAATGTTCTTTAACTTTAAACCTCAATATTTCATAATTCTAAACTCACCATCCTGTATCCTTTATTCAATTTGTTATCTATTATACGAACTGTTACGTAAAACGTCGGACAAATTCTGGAAAAATCTCCGTGAGAAACAGCCCTCAATCAGATTCTCGATATTGGCCAGGAATCTTGGTAAGATGTGAGATCGAAACTTGCAAAATACGAAAGGAACGCAATATGTGCACCGGAATACAGAATAAACAGTTTATTGATGTTGTGATTTTAATCGTGCTGGTTTTGGGGGCTTTTGGTCGGGCAAATGCGGGAGTTGAATATCCCGGGCCGGAGCCGGGAGCCAGACAGTGCAGGTTTGACGATGGAGAGCTGGTTTTAGAAAATGCTGTTCTTTCATGCGAATGGAATATCTCGGGAGGACGGTTAAAACCCGGTCGAATTGTCGATAAGCTGACCGGGGCTGCGATTAACGCTGGACAGGCTGAATGTTTTCAACTCATTTTAGACGATGGGCGGATTTTGAGATGCTCCGAGCTTAGAATCTTAGGCAAGCCGGAAATTAACAATATTGAGCCGGACTTGAAGTCTTGCCGGATAGGCGAGCGACTACCCGGCAAAGAGATTCTCGTCACTCTCGGCTTGCCCGACAAGAATCTCGAAGTTCTCTGGCGTGCGATACTGCGGGACGGCTCTAACTATGTCCGGCAGCAATTCACTTTCACCGTCCTATACAAGGCAATCGACATAAAAGAAATCGTGCTTTGGGAGCTGGCGGCGAAGGCCGAGGTCAAAGGCATTGTTGACGGCTCGCCTGTGGTGGCGGGTAATATGTTCTTTGCCTTTGAAAGTCCCCTGTCGAAAAGCACGAGCGATTCGAACGGTTTTAGATGCAGCCTGCCTTATGCAACTCGGCTGGTGCCGGGCGAGCAGCTCGTTTGTAGTTCGGTGTTCGGCGTGGTTCCGGCCGGACAGTTGCGACGCGGCTTTTTGTATTATGTCGAACGCCAGCGGGTGCATCCCTACAGGCCGTTTCTGCATTACAACAGTTGGTACGATATCGGCTACGGGCCGGAGAAAATCCAGCCTGAGCAATTCATCGAAGTGGTCGAGCTGTTCGGCAAAGAACTGATCAAAAAGCGCGGAGTAGCGATGCAGTCATTCGTTTTAGACGATGGATGGGATGACCCGGCCTCGCTGTGGCTGTTTCACGAGGGCTTTCCCGATGGATTTACGCCGCTGCGGCAGGTGGTTGAAAAATACGACTCGGTTTTGGGGGCATGGCTCTCTCCCTTCGGCGGCTACGGCAAGGCTAAAGAGGCGAGGCTCAAGTACGGCCGGCAGCAGGGTTTCGAAACGAATAAGAGCGGTTTCTCGCTGGCCGGCAAAAAATATTTCGGCAGGTTCCGGGATGTCTGTATCAAAATGATTCACGATTATAACCTGAACTATTTCAAGTTCGACGGCATCGGTTTCGGCGACAGGCCGGCCGGAACCACCGCCGAATTCGCAAGTGACATGGAGGCCCTGCTGCGGCTTATGAGCGAGCTGCGGCGCGTCAAGCCCGATGTGTTTATTAACACCACCACGGGGACATGGTCCTCGCCGTACTGGCTGTGGCACTGCGATTCGACCTGGCGATCCGGCCATGACTGGAACAAGCACGGCACCGGCACAGAACGCCAACAGCAGATTACCTACCGTGACAAGGAGACCTACCACAACGTCGTGAGCCGCGCGCCGCTGTATCCTCTCAATTCGCTCATGACCCAGGGCATCATGTTCGCCAATCACGGGCTACCGAAAGAAAGCGTTGGCCTTACCGAAGATATTCGGGATTTCTTCGCCAGCGGGACCAACTGCCAGGAGTTGTATATCACCCCGTCTCTGATGTCGCCGGAGCACTGGGACGCCCTGGCCGAGGCGGCGAAATGGTCTCGTGACAATACGGACGTGCTGGTTGACACGCACTGGGTGGGCAGCGATCCGGCGGCGGGAGAAGTTTACGGCTGGGCCGCGTGGTCCGAGAGAAAAGGTATCCTGTCGCTGCGCAATCCGAGTGACAAGCCGGGCCGTATTACGATTGACATCGGCAAAGCCTTTGAGCTGCCAAACGGAGCGGCGGAAAAATACTCCCTGAAGAGCCCGTGGAAACAGGACGCCGACAGCGAAGCCATTGTGCTGTCGGCAGGCAAAAAGTACACGTTCGAGCTGGAACCTTTTGAGGTGCTGGTCTTCGATGCCGTGCCTTTGTAATATTGATCGGTGGGCCAAGGCCCACCCTACGAGTTCGTCACGATGTAAAATTCGCTGCCAGGCGGATCATGGTCTCATAGTTCGCCAGCACTCTGGGCGTGACTTTCCGGCTGATAGGGGCTGAGGACGGCATCAGGACAAAGCCTTTGCCCTGGCCGGCGGTTCCATCTTTTAGAGTCTTTTCGACGAGCTTTTCGAACTCGGCCGGCTCGGTGTTTTCTATGTCGGCGAACTCGATATTTC
>CAYTNN010000055.1:1692-18367 GCA_964439135.1 uncultured Pirellulales bacterium | reverse complement strand
AGCTTTTCGAACTCGGCCGGCTCGGTGTTTTCTATGTCGGCGAACTCGATATTTCCAAAAAGGACCAAATCTTTGCCGTAGCTGCGGCGGACGTATGCAAGCTCCACATCCCCCTGAGGCGGCGGCTCGATCGGATCGATAGCGGCCGGGCTCATCTCGACAATGTAATCGAGAACGGCACGAATCCTGCCGTGACAATGAATCCGGGCGAAACCGCCGTGCTTTTGAATGGTCTCGACCATCGGGCCGGTGTAACGCACGACGTATTCTTTGAAAAGATGCGGCGGCAGGTAAGGCTCGGTCGCATACTCCGGCCCGTAGATGCGCCATAAATGACCGGCGAACTCCTCGGCCGTCGCCCGCGTCCTGGCGTATATGTAGCGAGAAAGTTTCTCAAGCAGCCGGTGAAACAGGCTCTGCTCGGTCAAAGCGATAATCGTGAAATCTTCCATACTGAAAAGATACGCTGCGGCACAAAGCGGGTCTTCCGTATCGACCATGACAATGCCCCGCTCGGCGAGCTTTCGGTCCTCTTCGATCAGGCCGGTGACATCAATCTGCTCGGCGAAGACTTCATCCGGCAGCTCCAGATAAGCCTTTAGATCATCGGTGCTTTTCAGCAGGTGTTCCAGCGTCCAGATTGTGTCGAGATCGGGACAACGGCGCGTCAGCGACGTCATTGTCCTGCCGGCAATTTTCAGAGTCACACGCTTAAAGCGGCAGCCATCGGCCTGAAATTTCTCCGTCCTGAAGAACTCGCCGCGGGGGCCGCCGACATCGAGTCCTTCGACTTCGCTCAGGGCGGGTTCGTGACCGCGAGGCCTGACGGGACTGCGCATTCGAATAAGGTCGGACTGCTGCTCGGCCAGTTGCAGCAGCGGCTGCCAGGATGGGTCGTTATAGACATTGAAATCGTCCGGGTCGGCCGGGTCGACGGCAAATCCGCCGAGTTCGTAGAAATTGACCGGGGGCCGGTCCACCGGTTCGCCGCGTAACGTCGCCATTAATCTCTCACGTCTTGTCATCATATTCACGCCGCCTTCTTTTAATCCCGTCCGCTGTACAGATACGCTCCTGGATCCCTGCTTTCGCAGGGATAACAGAACGATTCGGTCAGCTTGAGTAATATACTCCGGATTGACGCAGGATACCAGTCCGTCGGAGCCTCAACTTTCTGCGAGAGCAACATTTTTCACTACTGCACGAAATATAAATAACGATATAGAATAGCTGCAATTCAGCGGTAGATATGGTATTGTAGCCGAATTTAGAAAATTGGTGGTGAACCTTACGCTTTGTACGGAAGTAGTAGTCCAGATGGCAAAAACAATAATAACCGTAACAAATATCAGTAAAAGCTTCGGCAAAATCCAGGCCGTGCGCGACCTCAGCTTTTCGGTCGAGTCCGGCAGTTGTTTCGGATTTTTAGGCCCAAACGGCGCAGGCAAAACCACGGCGATGAAGATTATTTACGGCAAATGCACCCGGGACAAGAATCCCGACAGCCGGATGGATATTTTCGGATACGACCCCGCTACGAACGAGCTGGCAATAAAATATCTCTCCGGCGTCGTCCAGCAGGAAGACAACCTGGATGATGAGCTGAACGTGATACAGAACTTGATGATTTATTCGCGGTTCTACAATATGCCGGTTAAGGTTGCAAAGGAACGCATCGAATATCTGCTCGATTTCCTCGAACTTTCCGAAAAAGCTAAATCCAAAATCAAAGATCTTTCCGGCGGCATGAAGCGGAGGCTGGTAATAGCCAGGGCTCTTCTGAATTCGCCCAGATTATTGATTCTCGACGAACCCACCACCGGCCTGGACCCACAGGTGCGACACCTGATCTGGGACAAAATCCGGCAATTGCAGAAAAAAGGAACGACCGTCCTGCTGACAACGCATTATATGGAAGAGGCGTTCCAGCTTTGCGACCGCCTTCTTATCATGCACAAGGGCGAGAAAATCATGGAGGGCAGGCCGGAGAATTTATTGAAAGAGAACATGGAACCATACGTCCTTGAGGTCCGTGACGCCGAAACCGCCGGCGGGATCCACCCGGAGAAGCTTTCGAACCGTGTCCGGGCGGACCATGCCCCCGACGTGATGCGTTACTACTGCAACGAAATCGACCTGCTGAAAGACATGGCGGCCACTCATCTTAAGGCCGGCAATTATCTCATAAGGCAGACCAATCTGGAGGACGTTTTCTTGAAAGCCACAGGGAGACAGCTTAATGACCGACAGTAAGACACTCCAGTATCCGCCTCTGTACTGGAGGCTATACAGCGTCTGGTATCGACACATGCGAGTCTATACAAGGAACATCGTGAGCAACGGATTCCCGCCCTTTGTGGAACCTTTTATTTTCCTGGTCGGTATCGGGCTCGGATTGGGCAATTACATCACCGAGCCGATGGGCGGAGTCAGATACATCGAATTTCTCGGCGCGGGCCTGCTGGTCACCACGGCAATGTTCACCTCGGCGTTCGAATGCAGCTTCGGCACATTCATTCGGCTGGAGTTCGAAAAAGTCTATGATGGAATGCTGGCGGCGCCGATTACCGTCAACAACCTCATCGTCGGTGAAATGTTATGGGCCGGGACGAAGGGATTGTTTTTCTCATTCGCCGTTTTGTGCATACTGTCAGCGTTCAAAATCGTCGCTCTGCCTTACGGGCTGCTAGCGCCGCTGGTCGGTTTTCTCACCGGCGTAATGTTCGCGGCACTTTCGCTGCTGGTGACCTCATTCGTAAAAACCATCAACCACTTCAATTTTTATTTCACCGGTTTTATCTCTCCGATTTTTTTCTTTTCGGGCGTTGTTTTTCCGATCGAAAATTTACCCGGTTTCGTACAACCGCTGGCTGAAATTGTCCCCCTGACCCACTCGGTCAGATTAGTCAGGTCCGTATGCATGAACGATTATAGACCGGCACTTCTGCTGGATTTGCTCTATATCGCCATATTTATCCTCGTAGTCGGCTACTTTGCGATAAGAAGGCTCAAAAAACGGCTTGTGAATTAAGAGCCGGCGCCAATCCCCTCTGTATCATGCGCGATTCGGAATAAACGATATCAAAACCAGGAGCCGGTCGTTTCAAATTTTCTTATCCAGGTTAACATAGTGCCATTTCCTGCCGATAAGGTACTCTATTGACAGAAAGCTGGACGTGAACCGGCGAGTGGTAGCGGAGGAGCACTCGCCGGTCATGCTTAACCAGAGCCCTATTGCGTTTTCTACCACTGCTCCCATCATTGCTTCATCCAAGTCGAGAGATAGCCGGATTTTCAAACCTGCTCTGCGTCTTACCCGTAATTCCTGAGATAGATCCGGTATTATCCAATTGAAATGAACTTCTCAATCAGACAACTCGTATAGCTATTTACATTGAAATGGATAATTAAGGAAGTATTCATTATGGCTGAAGAACTTACACAACAGAATACGGAACGCTGCACGGGGGGCCATACCGAGCACCTGTGCTATCTTATTTCCCAGGGTTTTCATCTCAGCGATGAGCAGGAATTCAAGGTGTTAATCGAAGATGCGGAGTACAGGTGCGATCACTGCGGCCACCACGCCAAAAGTGAAGCTAACGTCTGTGTACCGATGCATCTGTAAGCTACAATAGTTTAACGGATTCGTACCCTTGCACATCGCAGCAATGCATGACCATTGTCAGGCATAAGCTCCGGGCAGTAAGTCTTCGAAGGAGATCGGATAAAGCCCTTACCATACTACCCGCCCTCGGGTCGTTCACCTTTCTCCACCAAACGTTCCATAAGCTTACGCATTTCGCCCATTTGCTCGTTGACGCTGTCCATTTGCTTGCGCAGATTCTGAACTTCTCGCTCCAGATCGTCGCGTCCACGCTCCTGTTGCCTGCCGGGGCCGGCTTTGCGAAGCTCACCATTTGTTGCCTGCAGTTGCTCCTGGAGTTCACGCAGCTCTCTACTATGCATGCGTGCTTCATCGCTTTCGGCTTTCCCTTGTTCGTTCAATTCACGAAGCACGAGTTCTATTTCTTGCAATCGCGCCTGAAGGTGTTCTCGCCGTACCATGAACTGCTCGCGGTGAACCTCGGAGCCTGGCTGCATCGGGTCCTCCACTCGCGGCCGAGGGCGTTCAAGAAGATCAGGCTCACGCTCGATCCTCTGCATTTGCTGGTGTATCTGATCCAGTTGCATTCGAAGCTCTTGAGTTTCTTCAGGATTATCGTCTCGGAGCTCTTGAAGTCCGCGCTCGAGCTCATGTGCCCGTTCTTGAAGCTCACGCCGGCGTACATCACGCATTGCTCCTTGTTCTCGCGACGAACTAACTTCACGCTCTATTTGCGCCATTGCCTCGTGGATCGCACGAAGTTCGGCATGAAGTTTATCCGCCCTCTCGGGATTCTCGCCTCTGAGTTTTTCAAGTTCAAACTCTATCTGTCGAGCTCTATCTCTTAGCTCCTCCCGTTCCAGCATGATCGCATCAGGATGTGCCTCACGTCCAATTCCCGGGATCGGTCCACCTCTGCCTCTTTCCAGGTCAAGTTCCCGTCTATGTCTGCCAGGGCCTTCGAGCTGTTGTCCGAGTTGTCGCCTGACTTGCTGCATCTGTTCGTTTAATTCCCGCATTCTTCTGTACAAAACGGTTGCTTCTTCACTTCGGCCGATTCGTTGGTCTGCGAGGCTTTGTAAGACCAGTTCGGTCTCGTGACCCAGTTCCTCGAGCCTTCTCAGGACATCGCTTCGAGGTTCTTGAACAGCCCATGGCTGCATTTCGCGACCTCGCTGCTCGCCTTGGAGCCCTTGAAGCTCTCGCTCTATAGGGGCCATCGCCTCTTCCAATTCGCGTAGCTCAGCGCGGAGTGCCCTCGCCTCGTCACCCTCACCTTTTCCGGAGTCCTCAAGTTTAGCAAGCTCTGTCTTGACCTCCGCAATCCGTGCTTTCAACTCATGTGCCTGACCCTTTAAATCGGCCATGCGCTCAGTGAGGACTTGCCGCTCTCGTTCTTCCGCGGCCGGCCACTGATCACGCTCTGGCGGTTCAAGTCTTGCCGGACGCCTTTGAGCAAGTGCAACTCCAACCGTAGCGCTTGCCGCTATGATAGTCACAATCAAAGCCCATCGCAGCCCTACGCGCGGCATCCCACATTTTTCTTTTACGATTCTGTAAATTCTCTCTTTCATGGGTTTCTCCTTTCCAATTACTGTTGGCATAAAAGCCATCTGTAAATCCGGCGACAAATTCAGCAGCGACTGAGCGTAATCTGCACCGGCGCGTCCGCCCGCCAGAACCCAGTCGTCACATGCCTGCTCGCTGAATCTCACCATTCGTTTCTTAGACCACCACAAGAGCGGATTCCACGGCAGGATACACACGGCCAGTTCCGCAGCTAATCCGCTTACATGGTCCCACCGCCTCCAGTGCGCCAGCTCATGACATATCACATCCACCCAATCGATTTGCCTATCCAAATCGCCCGGCACAAGCAGGACGGGCGATCGGTTCCAGCACCATATCATAGGACTGAGCACATCGGTGCTGCTGCGGATCTGAAGGCCTTTGGTTATGCCGAATCTTGTCCTTGCTGAATCTGCCGCCCGCCGGATATGCTCGCAGCCATCGGTTTGTGCTCTTCGCAGCAGACGAATCCCACTGACGAATCCAACAAAAAGTCGCCCCAGCAGGATTAACGTCACTATCATCCATCCATACATCGCTATTAAACGCCATTGAATCTCGACTTCTCCCGAACCAGTCTCGGCCAATACGAAGTCTGTTGGCACCTCAAGCGCAGCCGGCTGAATCTCGGGCGCGAGCAAAATCTCAGGTGACTTTGCGGGTATATCTATCTCGAATGATGTCAACACAATCGGTTCTTCCGTAAAAAGGCCTAATTCGAAGTGCCTTACCAGGACGCTCATTGCCGGCAAAAGAACTGCTGCGATTATCGCCAGAAACAAAACCTGGGATGCCCTGGCCGGCCGACGCCTCAAGAGGAAACTGCCAACCAACCCAATAACGACAAACAGAGTGCTCTGCCATACACAGCCCCACAACGACAGATCTTCCAGAAACAGCTCGCGTATCATTTTACTCTCTCCTTCCGTTTTTGGTTGATCATTTGTTGAAGCTCCCGCAGCTCCTCGTCGCTCAGTTCGCCCTCCTCAACAAGTTGCCGGAACAAAACAAGAGCGTTTCCGTCGAACATCCGCTGGACAAACTTTCGCACCGAGCCGGCGCCGGCCTGCGCGCGGGTCCTTGTCGGCAGATAAACGTGTTTCCTGCCGTCAACGCGATGCTTTAGCCAGCCAGCCCTCTCGAGTCTCTGCATGGCCGTCAGTACCGTTGTGTACGCCAGCTCCTTCTTGCGACACAACCGCTGCCAGACCTGACGCACGGTCGCTTCGCCAAGCTCCCAGACGACCTCGATGACCGCACGCTGCAACTGCCCGAAATGATCAAGTGATTTCCTGCCCATAGTACCAGCCTCTCTTTCTGTTAGCCAACCTACTGCGACATACCTCATAATGTAGTACTACAAGCTGTCGTAGCTGTCAACAAAAAAATTGGAAATTTTTGAAAAAATTATTTCTGTCCTCGTTTTTCCCTCAAAAAACGCAGAAAAAAGGCGTCAAATTACAGCGGCAATAAAAAGCAGTAAGACACCGACGGCTGCGGTGGCAAACGTGATTCTCGACCATTTTATATATCTGGCAACATCCGGCTGCTGGTCTTCGAACTCGTAATAGTAGTCATCTTCCGAATCCGGATCTTCTTTTGGACGCAGTCGGAGCTTTACATAAAAATGTGCCGCGATGGAGATTAGAAAAAGCGGGCCGGCAATGATATAAAGAACTGCATCCATCGATTCTGCTATTGGTCATGAAATGAAAAACTGATTTTTTTTGTCATACTTTCATTACGGCTGAGGTTCGGTCGGCCCGGGCTTCGGCGGCAGCTTAACCTGGCGACATGAAATTCGTCTTTCCCCGAGCAGATTTCCGCCCCCAAATAATTGAAAACGGTACTCTCCGGGGCCCGGAAAGACGATACCCTGCAGGTTCATTGCCAGCGTAACGATTTGTTTAACGTTCTCGAAACGGACTTTTCCCTCCCGCTCGAATACGACTTTTTCCTCATCCTGGGTATTGACGAGACTTATTTTTACATCCGTTGTGCCATGCCCATTCGTCATCTCACAGAAGAAGACAATTTGCGGATGTCTCGCCGGATATCTCTGAGCGTCGATCGTCTGGACGATATCGATAATACTCGGCATCCCGGAGACTTTGTCAAAGATAACTCTGTTGCATGTTATTGCCGATAATAGAAATGGCTGTATATCTGTCATTTAGTCAACCGCACTCCCTATGTTTCCGTGGCATTTATCTTCTGTTTCATGAGCCGGCCCATCTTGAACTTCACGTTTCGTTTGGACGGGACATGAACCTGCTCCATAGTTTTAGGATTCTGCGCTTTCCTGGCGGCACGTATTTTCGTCTCTAAAACGCCGAAATCGCGGAATTCCAGGCGGTTATTTTTAGCAAGCTCCTCGATGATCTCATCGAGAAAAGACTGAACTACCGGCTTAACCACCGCCCGTTTGGTATTCGTATTTTCGGCTATTCGGTCAATAACATCTTTTTTCGTAATTGTCGACATCGCTCACCTCCAGAGTGATTTCTTATAAAATCGTAAAACTCCAACAGGTACTCCACAGCAGTCTAACACATAATGCTCTTATAATCAAACACTTCGTAATTTTTCCTGCAAAGTAATACAGCAACGAAGAACTCGTACATCTTGCGGTTTTTTCGCGATTATGCAAGAGCAAAAGGTAGTTGAACGGCAAATATCGGGAATATTTGACAGCACAGTAGCAAAAATTAACCCGGATTTCCCAGGTAGTCGGTGGCAATTCGACTGGAATTTAACGGTATATATCTTACGGAGACCATTCAAGTCGGTTTGTACCATATCAGGCCGGAGAACCGTATGGGTGAAGCACACAAGGATGCTCTGTTTAAAACCCGATTCTGGAATAGAGGGCAACAGTCACGGCGTGCGAAAAGAAGAACAACAAGCGACTTCTTAACGTTAGTATCCAGCTTCTTTTCGTTTTTAATTAGAATATAGTTGAAATTGAGATGAAAATTTGGTATTATTGGACTTGAAGTTTGCACAATGTCTCGGTGAAGTGTGAATGGGGAATTGTTGTTAAAATAATTTCAACTTTTGTAATGGAGGATTGTCATGTCTAAGAAATCGATTTATCTGGCTTTTTTTGTATTGGTGATGGGGCTGGCTGCGGGCGCGGCGAATGCTGATATTACAAGCGGCCTGGTGGGATACTACCCTCTTGAGGAGGGGGCGGGTGATACCGCTTACGACATGTCGGGCAGCGGACATGACGGAATCCTCCATAATAACGCGATATGGATCTCGGATGGACATAAAGGCGGCGGAATCAACCTTGACGGCAGCGCAAACTCAAGAATTGAACTTGGAACCTGGAATCCGGCCGAGGGAACAGGTCAACTGTCCCTGGCAATGTGGATCAGGTGGGCCGGCGGAGGCGGCACATATCAAGGTCTGATCGGCAAAAGAGATACATGGCCCGACACAACGATGTTTCAGTTCCAGGTTCGGCCGGAAAATAATGGTACTTTTCGGCTTGAAACAGGAACAAATGCGATAGTTTCACCCAATGGCACTTTGGCTCCGCTTGTCCAGACCTGGGCGCACGTAGCGGCCACCTTTGACGGAACCACAGCCAGGCTTTATCTAAATGGTCAGGAAATAATGTCGGGTGGATTCGCTTTTTATACCGCAGGCGAAGGGTCCAATATGGGCATAGGTTGTGTCACCGGCGGCGGTTCAGGCTACAACGGAAACGATCAAGTTTTTTCAGGCGATATCGACGAAGTCCGCATATACAACCGTGCACTGTCGGAGACCGAAATTCTGTCGGCTATGGCAGGTGAAATATGGCCTTACGCCTTTGCCCCCGACCCGGCCAACGGTGCTTTACATTCGGATTCATGGGTAACCCTTAGTTGGTCGCCGGGAGAGACTGCAATCTCGCACGATGTGTACATGGGCGATAACTTCGCAGACGTCAATGACGGCATCGCCGAGACATTCCAGGGCAATTATACTACAACGTTTATCATTGCCGGCTTCCCGGGATATCCTTATTCGGAAGGTCTTGTTCCAGGCACAACTTACTACTGGCGAGTTGATGAGGTTAATGATACGGATCCAAACAGTCCGTGGATTGGCAGTGTCTGGAGTTTTACGGTTCCACTCAAGACCGCTTACAATCCCTTTCCAACTAATGGTTCTAAATTTATAGATCCGAATGCAGACCTTAGCTGGATAGCAGGCCTCGGCTCGAAATCTCACACAGTGTATTTCGGCGACAATTTTGACGAAGTTGCAAATGCCGTTGGGGGCCCGTCTCAGACAAATACAACTTATGATCCCGGCTCCCTTGAGTTTAATAAGACTTACTACTGGCGTGTCGATGAGTTCGACATCTTCGCTACGCATAAAGGCGACGTCTGGAGCTTTACGACAGCAGTTCCAGGCGGAGGTGTCAAAGCAGATTACTACAGAGGTACGGATTTGAGGGATCTTGTGCTGACCCGTATAGATCCTCAAATCAACTTTGGCTGGGGCGATGGTTCGCCGGACCCGTTGATCAGTGTCGATCTGTTCTCAGCCAGATGGACCGGCGAGGTGGAAGCGGCATTTACCGAGACCTACACCTTCTACACTATGAGTGACGACGGCGTGCGTTTGTGGGTCGACGGCATACAACTCATTGATGACTGGAACGACCACGGGGATACCGAGAACCGTGGCGAGATTGACCTTGTAGCCGGGAATACTTACAGTTTTGTGATGGAGTATTACGAGAACGTCGGCGGCGCATCGGCACGACTAAGCTGGGCCAGTCCGTCAACTCCAAAGGCTCTTATCCCACAGGCCGCCCTAACGCTGCCTGTAAAGGCCAGCAGCCCGCACCCGTCTAATGGTGCGGTAGATGTAAAGCAGACACCGCTTCTTAAGTGGGGTGCCGGAGACGATGCCGTTTCGCACCAGGTCTATTTCGGAACTGACCAAGAGGCGATACGCAATGCCAATACAGGTTCGACCGAGTACAAAGGCACCAAAGCACTTGGCGCCGAAAGCTACAACCCCGGAGAGCTCGAGTGGAACACTACTTATTACTGGCGTGTTGACGAAGTCAATGACGTTAATCCCGACAGTCCGTGGGTAGGCAACGTCTGGAGCTTTACGACGGCGAACTTCCTTGTAGTGGACGATTTTGAGGACTACGACGCCGGCGAGAACCAGATATGGTACGCCTGGAAAGATGGGCTTGGCTATGGCGCGCCGGGTAGTGAACCTTATTACCCCGGTAACGGGACGGGCTCAGCCGTAGGCTGGGATTACACTCCTTCATATACCGAGGAGACTATCGTTCACGGAGGCAGCCAATCCATGCCTTTATACTACAACAATAGCATCTTAAAGTACTCAGAGGCGGAATTGACGCTGACTCATCCGCGTGACTGGACCGAAAAGGATGTCAACACATTGACGATTTGGTTCAGAGGCAACCTTGCTGGTTTCGTAGAAGAGCCGGCCGGGACATACACGATGACCGCATCCGGCACGGATATTTGGGACGTTGCCGACGAGTTCCGCTACGCCTTCAAGCAATTGTCAGGCCCCGGGACAATTGTCGCGCAGGTGCTCGGCGTGGAGAACACGAACGGCTGGGCCAAGGCCGGTGTGATGATTCGTGAGACGCTGGAACCAGGCTCAAAACATGCCTTCATGGATATTACGCCAAGTTACGGTGCTTCCTCCCAGGTTCGTAACACTACCGGCGGCACCAGTTTCCAAATGAGCCAGACCGGGATTACCGCGCCGTACTGGGTGAAATTAGAACGTGACGCCGGAGGTTACTTTACGGGCTATTATTCTGCTGATGGCATCGCCTGGCTGCAGGTACCGGAAACCACACCCGTACAAATCCCGATGAGCCAGAATGTCTATATAGGCCTGGCAGTGACCAGTCACAATGCCGGCGTGACATGCAAGGCCGAATTCTCCGACGTTCAGATAACCGGCTCGGTTAGTCCGCCGATGTGGACGCATCAGGCTATTGGTGTAACTATGGCCAGTAATGACTCTGAGCCGATGTATGTTGCTCTCAACGGCAGTGCTGTGGTCTATCACGATAATCCTGATGCAACACAGATAGACACCTGGACGAAATGGAATATCGACCTGCAGGCGTTTGCAGACCAGGGCGTGAATCTTACCAATGTCGATACTATTGCTATCGGTTTCGGCGACAAGACGAATCCACAGACTGGTGGTTCAGGTACGATGTACTTTGACGATATTCAGTTGTATCCGGAACCGTAACCGGAGCAAGAGCCGGCACCTTAAGCCGGGGTTTAGATGGCCCAAGTTGCTTCTGTCGTCAGGCAGCCTGCGGATTGCGAAGCAATATATGGGGATGCTGTTGATATAGTAGATTTGTGTCGCTTGTACCTGCGACTACACAACCGCAGACGGCTTAGTGATATTGATTATCTGAGAGTTCGTGGGTAATCGCGTGAGTATTTTCTTTGACAGGAAAGTAACTAATTTGGTATTTCTGATTGCAGATTTTCGATTTTGAAATCGGCATTTGTCAGTCGCAAATCGGCAATGTTTATAAATGGGGTGCTGTTATGAACAAACGAAGAGGATTCACCTTGATAGAACTATTGGTGGTTATCGCTATAATTGCAATATTGATGGCGATATTGATCCCGGCATTAAACAGGGTCAGAGAGCAGGGTAAGCGTGCAGTCTGTCTAAGCAATGTCAAGCAGTTGGGCCTTGGGTGGGTCTTGTATGCTGATGATAACAATGACAAAATCGTTAACGGCTGCACCGGTAGTGGGGGCGAAGATCCAATACCTGCTGATGAAGACGGCTGGGTACACTGGGCCGGCTATACGGACGAAACCAGCGAAGCCGACCAGATAATCGCCGTCAAAGAAGGTGCACTATTCTTATACGTCAAGACCGAAAGACTTTTCAAATGCCCGACCGGCCTGCGTGGAGAGATGCGTACGTACGCCATAGTTGATTCTATGAATGGTTGGCCCAGCAGCGGGCCGAATATTAAAAACAGGATAGATATTCGCAGACCGGGCGAGAGGGTTGTTTTTATTGATGAGGGTTGGGCAACATTTGCCAGTTGGTCTGTTCCCTATGACAGCGAGGCCTGGTGGGGTTCGGTCGTCTCGCAAGCGGGCATACTTGCAGCCGACAATCGCCATAAGGACCCGCCGCCCGTCCGGCACGGAAACGGCACCAACTTTTCATTTGCAGACGGACACAGCGAATACTGGAAGTGGAAAGACCCGCGTACCATAAGCTATGGCATGCTGGAGGTCGGCTCCGGTCCCAGTCAGACGGGTAATCCGGATTTGCACAGGGTTCAGAAGGCCGTGTGGGGTGAATTAGGCTATACCGTATCACCCTGGTAATGGATTTAGATGCCATCGCTTACATATCCTATCAAGACAAAGACTTAATACAGATATGAACGGCGAAATTTCGAAACACTGTGATGAGTTGAACCGCTGCAACCAGAGAGGGGGGCGGATGCTGTCGGTATTCGATTTACTTGCGGCGAAAACTCTGGATCTGGATCTGGCGGCTTATTTAATGGCTCGCATTAGCAAAGGCTCGTCTTTCATGGCCGGTTCGGTGCCGGGCGGAGCAGGCAAGACGACCGTAATGTGCGCCCTGCTGAATTTTCTGCCGATCGACCTGCCCATAGTTGCCGCCACAGAACAGGCGGTATATGAGGCGTCTAATGGAAAACCGAAACAGCGTAGTTGTTACGTCTGCCATGAAATCGGCTCCGGGAATTACTTCGCTTATTTATGGGCGGATGCATTAAGGGCCTACTGCGGCCTGTTCGAACATGGGCATCTGCTTGCTACGAATCTGCACGCAGATAATCCGGAGCAGGCAAAAAATCAGATCTGCAATACTAACAACGTACCAGGCAAGCATTTTAACAAATTCGAGCTGCTGATTTTTCTGCGCATAGAGAACGGTTATCCCGGGGCACGCCGTTGGATCGAGGAGGTTTACTCGGGCGATGGTTCATCCGGGCACGAATTGATTTTTCATGCAAACGATAAAAGAACACTCGATGAGAATTCAGAGCACTATCTGGCCAACCCGGAATACGTCGCTGCATGCCGGGATTTTCTGACGAGGATGTCGCCGAATGTGCGTACAATCGAGGATACACGCCGGCAAGTAGTGGAATTCCTCAGGCGGAATAAGGATATCAAAACTGACTAATAATCGTTTATACGGAGATAAATTATGAAATATCGCCGGTTGGGTAAGACGCCGATGAGTGTCTCAGTCATCGGCATCGGAACATGGCAGCTCGGCGGAGAGTGGGGCAAGAAATTCGAGCAGGCCGAGGTCGATGCGATGATCGACAAAGCAGCCGAGCTGGGCATAAATTTAATCGATACCGCCGAATGTTATGGAGACCATCTTTCGGAAGAGCTGGTCGGCCATGCCATCAAAGGCCGGCGGGAAAAGTGGATCATCGCCACCAAGTTCGGTCATAAGTTCAAGCCGAACTTCGAGCGGGAAAATCTGTTCGAAGCCGCTCAGGTTCAAAAGCAGCTTGAGGACTCGCTGAAGGCGCTGCGGACCGACTATATCGATCTCTATCAGTTCCACAGCGGGACAGATGAAATGTTCGACACGCCGGGATTGTGGGAAATGCTGCAAAAACAGGTGGATGCGGGCAAGATTCGCCATCTGGGAATATCGATCGGCAAAAAATATGCCAGCTTCTATCAGGTCGAGAAGGCGTCCGATGTCGGAGCTGCGGCAATCCAGACCGTATACAATCGGGTCCATCGAAAACCGGAGTCAAAAATTTTCGACTCCTGCATCCGGCAGAATCTGGGCGTGCTGGCAAGGGTGCCTTTAGCAAGCGGATTCCTGAGCGGCAAATACAGCGAAGATTCGAAGTTTGCCGGCACCGATGTCCGCAGCTCCTGGCAGGACCAGGACGAATGGCAGGAAATTTTTAAAGAGGTAGCAAATTTCAAAAACGAAGTTCCAAAAGGCGTACCGATGGCCCATTGGGCCCTGGCTTGGTGTCTGCAACACCCGGCCGTAACATGCGTTATCCCGGGCTGCAAGAACGTCGAACAAGTCGAATCCAACGCTATGGCAGCGGATCTTCAAGCCGTCGGGGACGACCATCCGCAGGCAGCGTTTTAAATACTCACTTGAACCGGAGCTGATAAAATACATGCATCCGGGGGCAGAATCTGGTATTCTAACCGGCCAGATCGATTGACGATTGACGATTTTCGGTTTTCGATTTCAAAATCGTCAATCGACGATCGAAAATTGACAATGTTTTTTGAGAGGGCATGTAAATGCATCGTAAAGAAATGACACGACGAACTTTCCTGAGTGCGGCGGCATCGGCTGTCGCTGTTCCTTATGTGATTACATCTTCGGCCACTGGTGCCGGGGGTAAACGCCGCACAGCTCCGAGCGAACGCGTGAACATGGGATTCATCGGCCTGGGGGGCCAGGGCAGCGGACATCTGCTCGGCGGTGCATGGACATATGTTCCCGGTGGGTATATCGCACGGGAGGACGTACAGGTCATGGCTGTTTGCGACGTACGCCGTGAACGTCTCAACCATGCATGGAAACGGTGCAATGAGATATACGCCGAACGGTTCGGCCGGACCGCCTACGACGGTGTGAAAGCATACAATGATTTCCGGGAAGTTCTCGCTCGTACCGACATCGATGCCGTATTGCTCGCGCTGCCGTATCATTGGGCCGCTCCCATGGCCATCATGGCGATGCGCTCGGGCAAGGACGTCTACTGCGAAAAGCCCATCGCCATTACGGTGCGACAGGCACAAACTATGGTCGAGACGGCACGATCTTATAGTCGTATTTACCAGGCCGGCATGCAGCAACGCTCGGAATACGAAGGCAAGTTCCGCCAGGCCTGTGAATACGTCCGCAACGGCCGCATCGGCCAACTGAAAGAAGTTTACGCCTACCGCCTTCCGGGCGCGTTTGTACCGACCGCCTGGACCTCGGACCGCTCGATAGCCGTACCGGACGGATTTGACTGGGACCTCTGGCTCGGGCCGCTGCCCTGGCGACCGTATGGTGGTGAAGCCGGACATACATTGTCCGGTCTGTTCGTCGGCGATGTCAACTGGAGTCCGCACCACTACGACATCATTCAGTGGACTGTGAATCCCGACGTCACGGCCCCGATCGACGTTGAGTACGATAAGGGCAATGTCCATTACCACTACAACAACGGGGCCGTTGTTCATTCGGCCGGATATCCCGGAGAACCGGTGGGTGCTGAGGGCGGCGCCTGCTTTGTCGGCACGGAGGGCCGCATCGCCGTAGATCGCAGTAACATCGTCTCATATCCTGCGAGCATTCTCAAAGAAACGCTCCGGCCCGATGATAAGCGTGTGTATCACGCCGACAGCCATTCGGGGAATTTCCTGGAATGCGTCCGTACGCGCAGGCAGACTATCTGTAATCCCGAGGTCGCCGCTTACACCATGAATGCTATTCTGGTCGGTGGTATTGCGCTGGCTTTAAAACGCAATGTTCATTGGAATCCGGCTACGCTTGAATTCCCCGGGGACGAAACCGCGAATCGCCTTCTTTCCTATACTCCGCGTGCGCCGTGGTGTTTCTAAACTAACCATGAATGAAGACTTTATCTGATTACAACAAAGGAAGCTTATGAAAACTCATTTTTTCAATCTTATCCTGCTTATCGTATTCATAACTCTTTCAGCCTGTACCGTACATGCTGCCGGGGAAAAAGAACTAATCGCCATCCTGCAATCTTCGGCCGGCGCAGTCGAAAAATGCGATGCGTGTCAGCAGTTGAGAATCTACGGCACTGTCCAATCCGTTCCGGCCCTGGCCGCGTTGCTGGGCCAAGAGCGTGTCGGTCATGCCGCCCGTTACGCATTGGAAGGCATTCCAGGCCCTGAAGCAGGCGCTGCGCTGCGTAAAGCTCTCACCAAAACCTCCGGCCTGATCAAAGCAGGTCTAATCAATTCTCTCGGTTGGCGCCGCGATGCGGAGTCAGTGACTTTGCTCGTGCCGTTAATATCAGATGCCGACGCTGCGATAGCGAAGGAAACCGCCTCTGCGCTGGGTAGGATAGGTGGCGAGAAAGCTATTGCCGCGTTGATCGCGACTCGCGAGAACTCGAATCCCGCGGTCCGCCTCGCGGTGGCCGAAGCGCTGCTGGGCTGCGCGGAAAACCGTCTGCTCGCAGGTGATGATTCAGGCGCGGCGGAGCTCTATGGCGATTTATTCGGTGCCGATGTTCCAACAGCTATCCGCACCGCCGCCTGGCGCGGACTGGTTTTGTCTAACGATAATCAACGCCCGGGACTCGTCGTCAAAGCTCTCAGTGGTAACGATGAACAACTCCTGCTTGTCGCGCTGAAGCTGGTGCGAGAAACAAAGGACGAACAATTGATCAAGGCTTGTCTGCGACAGTGGGAATCCCTTGCCGCCTCAGCCCAGCGGGCCGTGCTG
>CAYTNN010000055.1:0-1592 GCA_964439135.1 uncultured Pirellulales bacterium | reverse complement strand
CTTCTGGCAAATATCAAAAAAGCCGAAACTCCGGAGAAAGTCGAACTGCTTCTTGCGATGGGCAAACGCGGCGACACCGCGGCCGCTCCGATGCTGTTACAATACGCAAACGCACCCCAAGAAACTATCCGTCTTGCGGCGCTCGAGTCACTGCGTCGCCTGGCTGTGACCGATACTCTCCTGCCGCTGCTCGATCTTGTTGTCACGTCAAAATCTGATTCCGATCGTAACGCTGTTCTAAAGGCCCTTTATGCCGTTTGTCAGGCAACAGCCGACAAGGATCAAACCAGCCAGCGGGTCATCGAGGCAATAAATCGCCTGCCGGCTTCGGAGCGTCGTTATGCACTGCCGCTGCTTTTAGAAATTGCCACTCCTGCAGCCCTGACCGAGATGTTAAAGTCCACTCAAAACAGCGATGCTCAACTCGTGCGTGAGTCCATTCGCCTGCTTACACAATGGCCCAATGCCGCACCGGCGGAGAACCTTTTCGAAATAACCCGTACTAATTCCGAGCCGTCCCTGCGTACCCTTGCATTGCGTGGAGGCATCACCGTGGCCGGCCGTGAACCTGACCCTTCCACGCGTCTGGCGCTGATACAGAAGGGTCTTTCGTTAGCCGTTCGAACAGAAGAGAAAAAACTGGCTTTGAGTCAACTGGGCCGGACTCCGCTGCCCGAGGCACTCGAAATGTCGCTGCGATACCTGGATGATCCGGAGCTTATTAACGAAGCCGGTCTCGCCGCCATAAGTATAGCCGAATCCCTGGCTGACGCTAATCCGCAACTCGCCAACAAAGTTTCCACCGAGGTTCTGGCACACTGTAAAATGCCGGCTATCGTCAAACGTGCCTGGGCCTTACGCCTCAAGCCGGCGGCCGGAGGTCCTTTCATCCGGGATTGGCTTGTGTGCGGACCTTACCGCCGGACGGGCGTTGTCGGGGCAATCGCTGTATTCGATCTTGCCTTCGGACCCGAAAAACCGGGCGAGGACGTAAAATGGTACGCCGCCCCGGCGGGTGACACCATAAATCTGATGGGATGTTTTCCCAGCCAAACCGATTGTGTAGCCTATCTCAAGGCAGAGATAATCGCCTCCAAAGCCACCGACGCGATCCTCTTGATGGGCAGCGATGACGGTATCAAGGCCTGGCTGAACGGTACCGAGGTTCACAGCAACAACATTGACCGCGGCCAGATTGTTGACCAGGACATGGCTCCCATCAAACTGAAACAGGGTCCTAACGAACTGCTGCTTAAAATCACCCAGGGTGGCGGCGGCTGGTCGGTATGCACTCGTATCGTCGGCCCGGACGGCCTTGCCATCGAAGATTTACGCATCATATCCCAAACCGGCGTGGCGCCATCCGTCAGTACATACAAACCTGCGCCCGTGACCGAGGCGGTTATTAAACAAGCCAAGTTGCCGGTCCCCGGTGAATCCCCTAAACTCGGCGAAGGCTTTCGCCTGCACGTAATCAACGCCGATTCCCGCTTCGAAGCGGCCGGCATAGCCGATATGAACCGTGACGGAAAGCTCGATATTTTCTGCGGGGGATTCTGGTACGAAGCCCCGGCGTGGAAAAAGCACGTTGT
>CAYTNN010000054.1:0-22401 GCA_964439135.1 uncultured Pirellulales bacterium | reverse complement strand
AGTCACGACAGTACATATTCGCCCGTTTACGCCGAGCGAAAGATAATCCGGGACAATTACAATCAACTCGTTGCCGAACTTAAAGAACGCCGCCCACCCCATCGCCGGCTTCGTCTTACGTTCCGTGCTTACAACGAAGGGGCGGCATTCTGTTATACCCTGCCTCAGCAGGATGCGCTGAAAAACTTCGTTATCTCAGCGGAGAAGACGCAGTTTAGTTTCACACACGACCACACAGCTTACGCAACCTATTCCGCCCAGGGCGAGTACAGCAGGGTTCCGATCAGCAAGATCAAGAATAATTGTGAAAGGCCGCTGACGATTGAAATCGACAAAGGACTTTTCGCGTCGGTGGCCGAGGCCCGGCTGGTGGATTACGCGCGCATGCGTCTATCGCCGGATAAGAGCCAACCGCTCACGCTGGTCAGCTCGCTGCACAGCGAAGTTGGCGCCACGACCCCGATGACGACGCCGTGGCGAGTTATTATGCTCGGTCGGACTCCCGGAGAACTGCTCGAACACAATTATCTGCTGCTGAACCTGAACGAGCCCTGCGCGGTCGAAGACACTTCCTGGATCAAACCCGGCAAAGTTATCCGTGAGGTGACTTTAACCACCACCGGCGGCAAGGCCTGCGTCGATTTCGCCGTCGAGCACAATCTGCAGTACGTCGAATTTGACGCCGGCTGGTACGGCGAAGAGAACAGCGACGAATCCGACGCCAGGACCATCTCCGTCGATCCGAAACGCTCGAAAGGCCCGCTGGACCTGCACCAGGTTATCGACTACGCAAAGCAGCGCGGCATCGGAATTATTCTGTATGTCAATCGCAAAGCGCTCGAACGCCAACTCGACGAGATTCTGCCGCTCTATGAAAAATGGGGGATAAAGGGCGTCAAATACGGCTTCGTGCAGGTCGGTTCGCAGCGCTGGACGGCATGGCTCCACGAAGCCGTGCGCAAGGCGGCCCGGCATCATCTGATGGTCGATATTCACGATGAGTACCGCCCGACCGGCTACAGCCGAACGTATCCGAATCTCATGACGCAGGAAGGAATCGCGGGCGACGAAACCAAACCTTCGAACAGTTTGACTCTGACCATTCTATTCACTCGAATGCTGGCCGGTGCGGGTGATAACACCATCTGCTATTACGACCGGCGGGTCGACGACAACGCGAGCCACGCATACCAATTGGCCAAGAGCGTATGTTTCTACAGTCCATGGCAATTTCTATACTGGTACGACCGGCCGGGCAGCTCTCCGCGGAGGGCCGGCGGCGCGGGAGGCGGCCGCAATGTCATCGGTGATGAGCCGGAGCTGGAATTCTTCGATCATGTTCCCACAGTCTGGGACAACACAAAAGTCCTTCACGGCCGAATCGGCGAATCTGCCGTTCTCGCCCGCCGCTCCGGTGAAAGCTGGTTCATCGGATGCATGAACGGAAATGACCCGCACACTTTGGACGTTCCGCTGAATTTTTTGGACGAAGATCGGGAGTATATCGCTTACATCTACACCGACGATTCGGCCGTATCGACACGGACCGGCGTGAAAATCAGTCGCTGCATTGTGGGTTCTTCAACGGTTCTAAAGGTCGAACTACCACCTCGCAACGGCCAGGCAATCAGAATCCAACCCGCCGCTCTATAGAAATTAACGCATTTGCTTTTAAGGGCGGTTCGCGAAGAAGCCCCTAATAAAAAAGGGCTCCGAGTTTTGCGGCATATTGCAAAATTCGGAGCCCGAAAAAGTCTCAAGACGGTGTCTTGCATCTATTGACCGTTCCACTTATCGATTTTCTCCTGGATCCTGTCCCAGTTCCAGCTTCCGGGATCGGGATAGTCCATATTGGCGCGGAGCTGCTCGGTCGTGGGTGTTTCGGAAGGGACTCCGTCGGAAGGGACCTCGATTCCGGCGGCCCAAACCAGGCCGTTCAAAACTATCTTGCGGAAGTCATTGTGCGCCCAATTAATCTGGTCGTGGCTGCCCGTGAAACCGAAACCTCGTCCACCACCGGCACGCTCATAGGCCCAGGCCAGATGCTCGGGCATGCCTTTTCCGGCCCGGACGGTTGGATTACCGCCGTGGGCGTCATCGGGCCTGTTGCGGGTGCTGTCGGGCGGTATTGCGGTAAGGACAGGCGTGACGTTTTCCATGTCCGGGGGGAAACGCATGTGGTAATACCATTCGTCACGAATGGAAAAGGGCTTTACTCCCCGAGTGATGGGGTGCTTCGGGAAATCGGTGAATTTCGCTTCCCAAGTCGGGTTGACGGACCAGTCAGTTTCAAAATAGCCGCCAATCCAGTCGAGCATGTAGTTGCCCGGCTTGCCCTTGGGCACCTCGACCGCGTAATGGAGCATAGCAATGCCGACGCCTTTTTTGGCCAGCGCATCCATTTCATCAAGGTGTTTCATGACGACATGTCCGCCGCCACCGTCGCAGTAGACTGCGACCTCGTCGGCGTTATCAAGGGCCGTCGGGTCTTTGGGCCATCCGTTCTTGTAGACGGTTGCGTAAACGCTCGGCATGCCCTCGTTGAGGTATTTTGCCAGTAGAAGACAGCCGGCATAGTGCTCATGGTAGCCGTAGCCGTGGCTGGGAGGGCCGGCCACCAGGACAATCTTCTTTTTATCTTGAAGCTTCGTACGTTTCATTTGGATGTCCTTGAACTCGATCGTCATGGGCGGGCCCGCATGCAATTGCAGCGCCAGCACGCCGGACATTTCACGCTGGGCTTTGTCGTTGTCGATGACCTCGGCGGTGACCTGGCCGTTGACTTTCAGAATGATCTTGTTGCCGCGGGCGATAATATGATAATCGTTCCAGTCATCCTTTTTGATAATGTTCATCAGGGCATCAGCGTCGCCGAGCG
Source organism: uncultured Pirellulales bacterium (assembly GCA_964439135.1). Classification (GTDB taxonomy): domain Bacteria; phylum Planctomycetota; class Phycisphaerae; order Sedimentisphaerales; family Anaerobacaceae; genus JAFGPJ01. Next base: position 19,523 of record CAYTNN010000054.1, on the reverse strand, counting down.
GGCTGTGGGCCATCTTGCCGTCGGATCCGATGACGGTTTTCTGCCCCCGCGTTGCGAGCATTCCTCGTCCTCGCTCGTCATAAAGCGCCCCGGCATACTGGCCTGCCAGATCGATATCCGCCTGGTAACCGACGGCGTGGCCGGCCGGCTCGACCCGGCTGCGAATTTGTATGCCGGAGTTGGCCGCCGGTGTGCCGCTTATGCGGTATTTCAGCTTCAACTCGAAATCGTCCACATCGCCAAGCTGCCAGGCGAGGAACTGGTTGCTCTTGACCGGATTCTGCTCGGTGGAGCGTCCGGTGATTGCCCCGTCCTGCACGGACCAGTAGCTCATCTCAGCGGCTTTCCAGCCGTCGAGCGTACGGCCGTCGAAGATCGGCTTAAAGCCGGCCTCTTGAGCAACGGCATTCGCTGTGACAAATCCCAGCATAACAAAAAAAACAATACAGATCAGTCGTGAGTGAATTTTACGCATAACAATTCCTCCATTCATAAATTGAGACCCGGCATATCACAGTATTTAGGCTGCGGCCTGCCATTGCTCTTTGATAAGCTTCAAACCCTCGGTATAAACTTCCTCCGGGCTGGTGGATAAATCACGCCAGACGCGAGTTGCCGCCGCTAAGTCGGGCAGCGCCCGTCCGAACGCCTCGATCATCAGCCACCCATCGTAGCCCGCTGAACGCAGAGCCTTGAAAGTGCCCGCCCAGTCCACATGCCCCCTGCCGGGCGTGCCGCGGTCGTTTTCGCTGATGTGCACGTGCTTGATTATATCAATGTTCGGACCTATGCACCCGACCGGGTCTTTCTCTTCGATGTGGGCATGGAACGTATCGAACAGAACGCCGTAGTTGGGCTTATTAACGCGTTTTACGAAATCCGCCGTGGCGGCCATGGTGTTGAGGAAGTAGCACTCGAAGCGATTGAGGTACTCTACCGCTAAAGTCACGTTCGCCTTGGCTGCATAGTCAGCGGCATCCTGATGCACCTGGGCGGCACGTTTCTTCTCGTCTTCGGTCGGCCCTTCGCCGGTAAAGACACCCAGCGGCTGATAAAACGGCCCGCACAGAATCTCCGAGCCCAAAGCTTCCGAGCAGTCGATCGCCCACTTGAGATGCTCGAGTCCGCCCTTGCGGTGACCGGCGTCGGCGCTGATGGGATTGTGCTCTTCATCCGGGATGACCGTCACCGAGGTGCAGCCGAGACCATTGTCCTTGATAGCCTTGCCAACCTTTTCAAAATGCGCGACGTCACCGCCGAAAAGCGGAATCTCCACACCATCGAAGCCTGCCTTCTTGAGCATTTCCAAGCGCGGAAAATCTTCCTCTGTAACATGCCCGGTCCACAACAACATATTAAATCCAGCTTTCATTGAAGTTTCTCCTTATACCTATGATGGTTAGTATTATTTACAGTTTCAATTATCCGAAGGTTCCAGCCCTGCACTCCAGGCGCAGGCGTTGCGATAGAGCCGGCCGACGTAAGGGCTGTCAAATGCCTGAACATCGTGCCCGAGCACGCTGTGGAAGACGCGGCCCTTGCCATAGTCCAGCACAAAAGCCATTGGATAATCCTTGTCGTCCACCTTTGAACGGGCGGTCGCCAGGATCTTGATCGGAGTTTCACCCGCTAAGCACGTATATAACTCATCGACCGTCTCAAAGTCTTTCATGCCCTTCATTGCCGGGTGCTTTTGGTCTGTGATTTTGACGGCGAATTTGCCGTGAGGATCGTGTCCCCGCAGATTGGGATCCCATACCCGCCCGGCAAGTTTGACGAATTCAGGCCACTCCTGAAACGCACCGCAAGCGAAGTGAACCAACACCAGGCCCTTGCCGTTCTGGACTACGCGTTTGAGGTTGGCACGGGCTACGGGGCCGGGATCGGGAACTTCCCAGTCCATAAAGTGCAGCACAATTACATCATAATCGCCGAGTTTATCGCTCGCCAAGTCGTTTGGTTCCTCAGTAATGGTAACATCCAATCTTTTGTCCGCCGCTATGGCTTTGGCCAGAACCGGTGCAGTCAGCTTCCATTTGTGCCCCGGATAATCGACGCCGGTAACGATCAGAACCTTCTTTTTGGGGGCATCGCTTTGGCCTTCTACCGAAGCGGCATGAATCTGACCACAACCCGCTGCAAAAATGACTAATGCTCCAAGTGCCGCTGCGTACCTCATGACTACTCTCCTTGAATGCCAATGGAAATAGGGCCTATTCATGATTTTCGTACTATAAACGCCTTATTGCTGTCTGTCAAATCCTATTTCACGTTTGCCCAGGCCTTAAATACAACAAGGCAGTTGCATATCCCGCCCGGATGTGATATAAAGGCTCCGGTGAAATATGGAAGTAACAGAATTAAAATCAACAATATCAGAATTATCGGCCCGGGTAAATCAAATCCGGGACTGGCTTTGACTTGCCCAGCAAGAAATCCCAGCTACAAAAGCTCGAAAACCAGATGTCCAGGGAGGGATTCTGGGACAATCCCGATTTGGCCCAGTCGACTGTCTCTCAGTTGAGCGCACTAAAGTCGATTATTGATCCGGTGGAAGAAATACACCGCGAGGTCGAAGACCTTCAGGAACTGTTCGAGCTGGCAGCGGCCGAGTCGGACCGGGACGAATTCCGGCAGTTGGAAGATGATCTTGAGGAACTAATCAAAAAGTGCGAGCAGATCGAGCTGGCAGGATTGTTGTCCAGACCGGAGGATACTAAGAATTGCTTTTTCAGTATCCACGCCGGAGCGGGAGGAACCGAGAGCTGCGACTGGGCAAACATGCTGCTCAGGATGTACACACGGTATTTCGATGCAAACAAATACAATTACAAGGAGCTTGATATCACGCCGGGAGAAGAAGCGGGAATTCGCTCGATAACACTGCGGGTAAGCGGGCCTTTTGCATTCGGCAAGTTCTCGTGCGAGACGGGAGTGCACCGACTTGTACGGATAAGCCCGTTCGATGCGAACAAACGGCGGCACACAAGTTTTGCGGCGGTGGATTGCATTCCGGAATTCGAGGATGATATCGATATCGAAATAGATGATGACGACATCAGGATCGACTTTTATCGCGCCAGCGGCGCCGGCGGCCAGCATGTTAACAAGACCAGCTCGGCGGTGCGGATTACACACGAGCCGACCGGTATCGTGGTCCAATGCCAGAACGAGAGAAGCCAGCATAACAATCGTGCCCAGGCAATGAAAATGCTCAAGGCAAAACTGTACATGCTCGAGCAGCAAAAACGGGATGATGAGATTGCAAAACTGTACGGAAATAAGGGCGAGATTGCCTGGGGCAACCAGATACGAAGCTACGTTCTGCAGCCTTACCAGATGATCAAGGACCATCGAACCAACTTCCAGGTCGGAAACGTCGAGGCGGTGCTGGATGGAGAAATCGACGGATTTATCGAAAGTTATCTGCGACATAGAGCAAAAACAAGCGGTACGAAAAAATAAAGATCAAAAGTAAAGGTTAATAACAATGAAAGATATTATCGACGTCGAATTGAAAACGCAGAAGGTGGATTTCAGCAAATGCAAAACAGATATACTTGCCGTAGGGCTGTTTTCTGACGCCAAAGAGCTGGACAAATTGAACAAAGAGCTTAACAGCAAACTGGACGGTGCTATCGACCGGTTAATGGGATTAGGCGATTTCAAGGCAAAGGACGGGACAAGCACAGTAATTTACGGCAACGGTGAAACAGGAGCCAAAAGGATTCTGCTGGTCGGCCTTGGTGAAAAGAAAAAGGCAACACTGGATACGGTTCGTAATGTAGCGGCACACGCGGCAAAAACGTCGGTAGAGCTTAAAGCAAAGACGATGAGCCTGGCGCTGCACAGAGCATTTGGCGGACGGTTCGATCTGTCCGCAATGGGGCAGGCTTTCGGCGAAGGGATATATTTCGGCAGCTATCGCTACGATGAATTTATCACTGAGAATGAGAATGGGCGACTAAGTTCTCTCGAGGTCGAGCTGATCGATCCCGACTCGGCAAAATTAAAAAAGCTGAAACAAGGACTCTCGAACGGTATCGTAATCGGCAAAGCGCAAAGTTACGCCCGAACACTGGCAAATCGCCCGGCCAACGTGATAAATCCAGCCGAGTTAGCCGCCGCCGCAAAAGAATTAGCCCGCGGCTCAACGAGATTAAGCTGCACGGTTTTCGACGAAAAGCAGATGGCTTCAAAGGGAATGGGCGGGGTGCTTGCAGTCGGCTCAGGCTCACAAAACAAGCCGAGATTTATCATATTGAAATACAGCCCGCCCGGCAAAGCGGCAAGCACTCTGCCGACGGTCGCGCTGGTCGGCAAAGCAATCACATTCGATTCGGGCGGAATCAGCATCAAGCCGTCGGCGAATATGGATGAAATGAAATTAGACAAATCCGGCGGCATTGCCGTTTTGGGAGCGATGAAGGCGCTGGCCGAGCTGGCGCCGCCCGTGAACGTTTATGGAATCGTGCCCTCGGCGGAGAATATGCCGAGCGGAACGAGCTACCGGCCCGGCGACATTATTAACACGTTCAGCGGAAAAACCGTCGAGGTCCAGAATACCGACGCCGAAGGCAGATTGATTCTGTGCGACGCCATAAGCTATGCCGTCAAACAGAAATGCGACATCATTATTGACATCGCCACATTGACGGGAGCGTGCGTAGTCGCGCTCGGGAAGTATATGGCCGGGCTGATGGGCAACAATGACAGACTGATTAAAGATTTGCAGAAAGCCTCGGAGGCCAGCGGCGAAAAGGTCTGGCCAATGCCGAGCGGCGAAGATTATGCAAAAGAAATGAAGAGCAAGATAGCGGACCTGAAAAATATCGGCAGCCGCTGGGGCGGAGCGTGTACGGCAGCCGCCTTCTTAAGGCAGTTCACAGGTGACACAAAGTGGGCGCATCTCGATATTGCCGGCGTCTGGAGCTTCGAAAAGGCCACGGAGTTTACCTCAGAGGGCGCCAGCGCTTTCGGAGTCAGGTTGCTGACAACTTACGTGATTGGTCTCAAGAACAAGAAAAAATAATGACCTGTTAAAGAAGATATCCAAAAATGAGTAAGAAAATTAAAAAGGTAGATACTGAAAGAATTGAAAAGGCGGTCAAAGAAATACTCATGGCGATTGGTGAAGATTGCAATCGCGAAGGGCTAAAGAAAACACCCGAGCGGGTGGGAAAGATGTACGCCGAACTTTTAGCTGGGATGCGCGAGGACCCGAAAGCTCATCTCCAAAGTGTCTTTACCGAAAACTATGACGAAATCGTCTTGCTGCGCAACATCCCTTTTTACAGTATCTGTGAGCATCATTTGATGCCGTTTATCGGCTCGGCCCACGTTGCGTATTTGCCGACCGGGATGGTGCTCGGCGTGAGCAAACTGGCCCGCATTGTTGATTGTTTTGCCCGCCGGCTCCAAACCCAGGAGAGATTGACGTACCAGATCGCCGATTTTATAATGAACAGCTTAAAGCCAATGGGCGTGACGGTAGTGCTGGAAGCGTCTCATAGCTGCATGACCATTCGCGGCATCAAAAAGCCCGGCTCGTCAATGGTGACATCGGCGCTCCGCGGCATCTTCAAGAAGGACCCGAGAAGCCGAAACGAAGTCCTGAGCCTCATGCACAAGTAAAAAACAGGGAGAGATTTGGCTGATGCACAAACTGGTCAGGCAGGTGCGATTCTCGATAAATCCATTCCTGCCGCAAGACAACCGAGGATATAATTCGTTCGCATCCAGGCCGGCGGGCGAAGGATTAGCCATATTTCTCGAATTGTCCGTCGAAGTTACCGGCCGAGTCGTGCCGGCGACCGGGTTTGTGGTTAACGTCACCGAGATTGACAAGGCCGTCCGCGAATTTGCAGTGCCGATTTTTGCCGGGCGTATCAAGCAGGATTTCAATAGGGCAAAACATGTCGGGCTTTCTGAAATAGCCGGGCTTTTAAGATCAGCGTGGGACCAATTGGCCGATAAGTTCGGGACGGTGAGCCTGAGTGAATTGAGTCTAAAGCTCAATCCTTTCAGGAAAATAGCTCTCGATTCGAAGGATTTGGATATGATTTATTTTTGTGAGAAGTTTGAATTTGCAGCGATGCACAAGCTCTGGAACGACGAATTTTCCGAGCAGCATAATCTGGAGGTTTTCGGAAAATGTGCAAATCCCAGCGGTCACGGACATAATTACATCGTCGAGGTAACGTTACAAATGCCGGCAAACAGAAATGACTTTGGCATCGGCGATTTTGAAAGAATAGTGGACGATGAGTTTATAAAACTGGTTGACCATAAGAATTTGAATGCGGATGTTGACCAGTTCTGCAAAACAATTCCCACCGTCGAAAATATCACCGGCTTCGCATGGAATCAACTCACTGGCAAATTCGGCCAGGCGAGACTGCATCGCGTAACCGTCTGGGAAACCGACAAGACATATTGCTCGTATGAGGGCTGATGCGACGGGAAAAACGCCTCTGGAACGTTACAAGCCGGCTCATGCCATCGAGAAATCCACACACTTTCCTAAAAATCAAACGCTTTGCGACCAATGCTATTAGCCCGGAGACGAAGAATTTATAGGACTCCAAGGACATATCGTCTCCTCAGGCAAGATCATCCGCCGGCAATCCCGCGATGGCGCCTTCCACAAGGCCTGTGGCTACTTGAAGTTATCGTCTTTGCTAAAGCTATGTTCTTTATTTGCCGATACTTATGGTATAGTCGAACGGTCATTCGGCGGGGACCGGCCGGACATCAGAACTCACCGGCTTGCCGCCTGGTTGATACCAGTTCGACTGCTAAGAAATATTTCCCACAGAAAAGTTGGATTAAACAGCGAGGCTGCATTTGCTTTTTGCGCAGCCGACGGGGACGGAGTCCAAGCAGATTGACTCAAACACAGGCAATTCTTTGGTATTGATTATTATTCACTGATCATTATTCTTTGCATATAGAAACTTATTCCAAGGGGCTTACATGAAAGCATTAGTTACAGGCGGAGCGGGTTTTATCGGGTCTCATCTGACCGAACGGCTGCTCAAAGATGGTAATAAAGTGGCGGTCATCGATAATCTCAGCACCGGCAGTCTGGAAAATATCGAAAGTTTTAAAAATCATGACGGCTTCGAATTTGTCGAAGGCGATATTCGAAATGCCAAGATGATAGAACCGCTGGTCGAGCAAAGCGACGTAATTTTCCATCTGGCTGCCGCTGTCGGCGTTAAGCTGGTCGCCGAAGACCCGGTCCATACGATAGAAACAAACATTGGCGGCACCGAAATCGTGCTGAATATCGCCAATAAATTCGGCAGGAAAATCCTAATCGCTTCGAGCAGCGAAGTTTACGGCAAAAGCGAAGCAGTCCCCTTCCATGAAGATGACGACATCGTGCTCGGCAGCACATGTCTCTCCCGGTGGTCGTATGCGTGCAGTAAAGCGGTAGACGAATTCCTGGGCCTGGCTTTTCATCAACAGTACGGACTGGATGTGGTCATCTGCAGATTCTTTAATACAATCGGGCCGAGACAGACGGGCCAATATGGGATGGTCGTGCCCCGATTCGTTCAAACGGCGCTAAATGGTGAAACACTCCAAATATACGGAACAGGAAAACAAACGCGATGTTTCTGTTATGTGGCCAACCTCGTCGAGGCTATCATCGGCCTGATGAATTGCGAGCAGGCGGCAGGACAGGTATATAATATCGGTACGAATGAAGAGATTTCAATCGAAGAGCTGGCCGATAAAATTATACAGATAACAGGCAGCAAAAGCAAAAAGGAGTTTGTGCCCTATGAGGTTGCCTATGGAAGGCACATTGAAGATATGATGCGGCGTATGCCAAGCATAGAACGAATCAACAAGACAATCGGCTGGGAACCTAAAACAAACCTGGATGAAACGCTGCGACTGATTGCCGAGAGTTTGAAACAGAAACCTCGTTCCTGGAGTTGATTGATTTTAGACCATGAGTATCTGTATGCGAGCAAAACTAAATCAGTGGGATTACCTGATCGTTACTGCCTCGAATGAGGCCCAGGCCCGGGCATACGAATCGCAGCTCAAAGTCCGGCAGGATATGGGGCTTCTCAGCAGCGTTCGCGACGTGATGGTTGTGCCCGACCCCGGCGGAAAGCGAATCGGCAGCGGAGGCAGCACGCTTTACTGCCTGATGGAGGTCCTCAATAAAAAACTCGGACACAACGCCACAGCCGCAGGCCCGGAAGCGTGGGAGAAAATTCTACGAGGCTTGCGCATTCTAATCGTTCACGCCGGCGGAGATTCGAAGCGACTGCCTGCATATGGCCCATGTGGAAAGATATTTATCCCGGTTCCGTCTGAAAGCGACACCGCCATACCGCTGAGTTTGTTCGATCGACAACTGCCGATATACCTGAGGTTGCCGGAGCCGGCGGCAGGTGTCGGTCAGGTCGTGATAACATCGGGCGATGTGATGCTCAGATTCGAGCCGGCCGAAGTAAAATTTGCCGCCGAGGGAATCACCGGATTATCCTGCTATGCTCTTCCCGAACAGGCAAGCAGACACGGCGTCTTTTGTAGAGGACAGGAAGACAAGGTAAGGCTGTACCTGCAAAAGCCCTCTGTGGCCAGGCAGAAAGAGCATGGGGCAATCGACACGTACGGCCAGACCTGTCTGGATATCGGTATCATGAATTTCGACGCGACCACGGCTGTTAAAATGCTGGAGGTTTTCGGCGCTTCGACCGGCGGGAACAGCAAACTCGCTCTAAGCGGCGAAATGGGCCGGGCTGTTTTGGAACGCGGACTGGATTTCTATCGTGAGATATGCTGTGCTATGGGCAGTGAAGCCTCCAAATCCGAACACCAGGAGTCTGCGCAGAACAGTGGCTCAAAATGGACTAAAAATCTGCTGGGAAAATTGTTTAAGGCTTTTTCGCCGGTGCCTTTCAGCATGAAACTCTTAAAGCGCTGTGACTTCCTGGATTTCGGGTCCAGCAGAGCAATTATCAGCAGCGGCACGCGGCTGCTTCAGGAAGACCGGGGAGTATCTAATCTGCAGACCTTCCTTGACATCAACAATGAGATGACTGGCAAGGGCGTCGTCAAAGGCGCTTCTTCATGGGTGGAGGGATGCCGAATCAATTCATCGCTAACGCTGGGCGGAGAAAACATGGTCGTCGGCATCGACATTGATGAGCCGATTTCTCTGCCGCCGGGAGCATGTCTCGACGTTATCATGGGACGCAGCCAAAAAGGCAGACGTGTCTGGTTTGTACGCTGCTATAACCTGGATGACACATTCAAGGAGACAATAGAAGAAGGCGGTAGTTTCTGCGGTCTCGACGTGTTCGAATGGCTTAACGCCGTCGGCGCCGGGCCGGAAGACCTCTGGGATGCGGATTTGCCGGCCGGAAAGCGGAGTATTTGGAATGCCAGATTCTTCCCGGCGGTTAAAACTCACACACAATATAAACAATGGTTGTGGATGCTCGATCCGGCCGGTGCCTGCGATGAGGACTTCAAGGCATGGCAAAAGGTGGATAGATACAACCTCGAACAGATTTTATACCTCGCCGATTACAGCGATTTTTATAAACGACGTCACAAGATTCGAGCTAAATTAATCCAACAGTCTCTTCGGCAAATGTTTCGCCCGCGAAGTGAATTCTCAAGCTCCGAGCTGGCATACCTGCTGAATGATGCCGAGGATTTGAGTGCGTGGGTCTCTGAGATTCTCACCGAAGCCTACTGGCATTTTAGAAACGGTGACAATGGAGGAACCGAATCACTCGTATTTCCACGCATCATTCATACGCTGGGTTCGGCGCTGGTCGAGCTATACGAAGATACCGATCCCACGCTGTCAAAAGCTCTGCCGGAATTGAAGCAGCTTATCAATCCGGCACAGCATCAATGGCTGGTGTCTCTGGGGCTCGGTTTGAATTCGAAGGTTTCGATTGTTCAATGGGCACACCGCGCAAAAAGTATTGCATTCGAAAGTTTGGAGAAAGCTATTGTCGCAGGTGGCGACAGACAGAATGTTAAACCTCGAAGTGTTTTACGGAGTGATGAGATTGTCTGGGCTCGAGCGCCGGCGCGTCTCGATGTCGGAGGCGGCTGGACGGACACACCGCCTTACTCACTTGAACATGGTGGTTGTGTCGTCAATGCCGCGGTCAATCTCAACAGCCAGCCTCCCATCCAGGCCTACGCCCGTGTCATCGATAAGCCGGTGATTCGCATCAGCTCGATCGACCAGGGAGCACGGACCGAGATTACCGGTTTCGACGAGCTTCTGGACTATCGAAAAGCGACCAGCAGTTTCGCCCTCGCAAAGGCCGCCCTGGCCCTGTCGGGCCTGTCGCCGGAACGAAATGGCGGCAGCAAAAACACCAGCTTGAAAAAAGTGTTAGATCGCTTCGGCGGAGGAATTGAGCTAACCACCCTCGCCGCCATTCCGAAGGGCAGCGGCCTGGGCACATCGAGCATAATGGGAGCGGTGATTCTCGCGGCGATTCAGCGCATCATGGGCATAGAATTGTCACAGCGGCAATTGTTTTACAGCGTGCTTCGCCTGGAACAGGCATTGACAACCGGGGGCGGCTGGCAGGACCAGATCGGCGGGGTAATCGACGGCGTAAAAATGATTGTCACTGAGCCCGGATTTGTCCCCCACGCGAGAATACATTACGTGCTGCCGGATGTTCTGGATCCGAAAACCAACGGCGGGCGCAGCCTCTTATACTACACTGGCGTCACACGACTGGCCAAAAATATCCTGCAGCAGGTCGTTGGAGGATATCTAAACAGGCAACGCGCTACAATGGCCACGCTAAAACAAATTCACACCATCGCCGAAGAAGTAACAGATGCGCTCATCCGCAAGGACATAGCGACATTCGGGCATCTGATTGATGTGGCATGGCAGCTCAATAAGCAGCTCGATCCGAACTCAAGCAACGATGAAATCGAATTGCTGTTCGAACGAGTCCGCCCCTTCATATTCGGCGCCAAACTCCTCGGCGCCGGCGGAGGCGGTTTCATGCTGATGATTTGCAAATCGGCCCAGGATGCTCGATCCGTACGAGAGATGCTCGAAGCCGAACCGCCCAACGAACGGGCAAGGTTCTTCGATTTCGACATCAGTAACGAGGGATTAACCGTAACCGTTTCCTGAAAGTTGGGACATTATGAAAAAGGCATTGATTACCGGCGTTACAGGGCAGGATGGTTCATATCTTGTGGAACTGTTGCTGGAAAAAGGTTATCAAATCTGGGGCATAATGCGGCGGAGTTCGTCATTTAATACAGGCAGGATCGACCATCTGTATAAAGACCCGCATGAACATCCGCAACTCAGGCTTGTTTACGGGGATCTGACCGACGGCAGCAACCTTTCGACAATCATAAACGAGGTTAAGCCGGATGAGGTGTATAATTTAGGGGCACAAAGCCATGTCCGGGTAAGTTTTGATATGCCCATCTATACCGTTAATACCGATGCAATCGGCACTCTTCGGCTATTGGAGGCGGTCCGCTCCTGCGATAAGCCGGCAAAGTTTTATCAGGCCTCCAGCAGCGAGATGTACGGCAAGGTCGCCGAAATACCCCAGACAGAGAAGACGCCCTTCCATCCGCGAAGCCCATACGGTTGTGCCAAGGTATACAGCTTTTGGCAGACTGTGAACTATCGAGAAGCTTACGGATTATTTGCCTGTAACGGAATTTTGTTCAATCACGAATCACCCAGGCGGGGCGAGACATTCGTTACGAGAAAAATCACACAGGCGGCGACACGTATCAAGCTGGGCTTGCAGGATAAGCTCTATCTGGGCAATCTCGATGCGAAACGAGACTGGGGTTTCGCGGGCGATTACGTCGAAGCAATGTGGCTTATACTCCAGCAGGATAAGCCGGATGATTATGTCATAGCCACCGGTGAATGTCATTCGGTTAGAGAATTTGTAGAAGAGGTTTTTGGATATCTTGATTTGGATTGGCATAAGTACGTTGAGATCGATCCGCGATATTTCAGGCCGAGCGAAGTCGACTATCTTCAGGGCGATGCGAGCAAAGCAAAAAAGATCCTCAATTGGAAGCCGAAAGTGAGCTTTCAAGAGCTTGCAAGAATGATGACGGATGCCGATATGCGAAGCGCCGAGAACTCAAAGATTATCAAAGACCACCATAAGACAAAAAAATGAGAACTTTCTTTGAGAACAAACGAATTGTCGTTACCGGCGGCGCCGGTTTTCTCGGCGGCTATGTTACTGAAGGGCTGAGAAAACGGGGCTGTAAGAATATTCTTGTGCCGAAGATCGAAGACTATGATCTGGTCGATATTAACGACATCGTTCGGATGTACGAAGATATGAAGCCGGATATTGTCATTCACTTAGCGGCGGTTGTGGGCGGTATCGGCGCCAACCTCGAACACCCGGCAGAGTTTTTCTACAAGAATTTAATGATGGGTGTTCAGCTTATAGAACAGGGAAGACTTCGAAACATCGAGAAGTTTGTTGCTATCGGCACAATCTGTGCATATCCGAAATTTACGCCGGTGCCGTTTAAGGAAGAGGACATTTGGAACGGGTATCCCGAAGAAACCAACGCACCGTATGGGCTGGCCAAAAAAATGCTGCTCGTTCAGTCGCAATCTTACCGGGCCGAATACGGTTTCAACTCGATATTTCTGCTGCCGGTAAATCTCTACGGACCCGGCGATAATTTTAATCCCGCCAGCAGTCACGTGATACCTGCGCTGATTAAGAAATGCGTAGATGCGGTCGAAAGAGGAGCGGATTATATCAATTGCTGGGGCACGGGGAATGTTTCGCGCGAGTTTATTTATGCCGCCGACGCCGCCGAGGGAATTCTACTTGCGACAGAACATTACGACGGCTCTGAGCCGGTGAATATCGGCGCCGGTTTTGAAATAACGATAAGGCAGCTTAGTGAAAAAATCGCCGGGCTGACGGGCTTTTCCGGCGAACTTCGCTGGGACAGTTCCAGGCCGGACGGTCAGCCGAGGCGGTGTTTGGATGTCTCAAGAGCCAAAAAGTACTTCGGCTTCGAGGCCAAAATCCCTTTCGATGAAGGGCTTAAGGCAACAATAGATTGGTATAGAGCTAATCATCCTTGACACTCATAAAAACAAAATCCGCTCAATACTACTTTGTGGTTCTTTGCGCCGCCCTTGCGCTTTACATTGTAAGTTGTGCCCCAGGTGCTTTGTGGCAGGACAGCGGATTGATTCAGTATCGCATCTGGCACAACGATATCGAAGGTTTCTTTGGCCTCGCTGTTTCCCATCCGCTCTTTTACATACTGGCTATTGGTGCAAAATACATTCCGCTCGGTGAATTTGCCCACAGGGTCAATCTGGTCTCGGCAATCGCCGGGGCGGTTGCGGTTGCGAACATGTTTCTACTCGTGCGCCTATGGCTCGGCAGGAATCTGCCGGCGGTCGTCGCGGCTGCCACTTTGGCCGTATCACACACGTTCTGGCGTCACGCAAGCATCATCGAAACATACACGCTCTGGACCGCCCTGTTTCTTGCCGAACTGATAATGCTGCTGCAATATACCAAAACCAGGCGAGTACATTATTTGTATTGGCTGGGATTACTAAGCGGCCTTTCAATTGCCGCCCACATGCTCGCTTCGATACCGCTTATCTGTTATGTCGTATTTATCGTCTTTCTTCTTGCTAAAAAAGAAATTCATATCAGAAACCTGGCGATTATTGTCTTGCTGTGGATTGCCGGTGCGCTGCCTTACGAATATTTGATAGTCAAAAATATAATACAAACGGGCGACATTGCGGGCACTCTGGCCTCTGCGGCTTTCGGTCTCCGCTGGCAGGGAGCGGTTCTTAATACTTCGCTTTCAATGGGAATAATGAAAGAGAACTTTCTGTATATTCTGCTCAACTTTCCCACGCCGAATTTTCTGCTGTTCTTCGCAGGCTGCTTTGGGCTGTTCAAAATATCACCAAGTCGAAGTTTTAGAAATGTTGTCCTGGCACTGACCGTTCTGTTCTTTCTTTTCGCTTTTCGATATACCGTCCCTGACAGGTATGCATTTTTTATCCCGTTCTACTGTTTGGTCTCGATCCTGATAGGTCTTGGAACGGATACTTTGCAGAATCAGAAAACTCTTAAGGTTCCCGTGTTTTTGGTACTGCTCTTTTGCATGCTGCCTGTCGGCATATATGCTGCTTTACCGCCGCTTGTCAAAAAAATACAGCTTAACATCGGCACGAGAAACGATATACCCCACCGCGATGATTACGAATATTTCCTGCGGCCATGGAAGACCGGGTACAAGGGGGCCGAGCGCTTCGCCGAAGAGGCGTTGGACCTGCCGGAGGATAATGCAGTCATCTATGCCGATACCACCACAGTTGGCCCGCTTCTATATCTCCAGGAGGTCAAAGGAAAACGCCCCGATGTGAAGATTGTCTCTGGCACTATTAACAGCAAGGATGTACCGAAGTTCGATGAGCGGACTATCGGGCAATTGCTGGAAGCCGGGCCCGTATACGTTGTTTCGCCCAGGCCCGGGTATTGTCCTCAATTTGTGCTTGATCATTACGATTTGATTCGAGCGGGTATCCTGTGGCAGGTGATTGAATCCGAAGAAAGAATTAAGCCGATAACGAACAAATGAATCAGCAATCTGTAACAACCTCGAAAAGACTGGTCCACAACACGTTCTTCAACGTTGCAGCGTTGTTGAGTAACGCCCTGGTCGGTTTCTTTCTAATACGCTTTTTCCTCAGCCGGTTCGGCGAGGCTCAATATGGCGTATGGCTGCTCATCGGCGGCTCTATCTTTCGCTATGCCCCCCTGTTAAGCGTCGGCTTTAATAGCTCAATCAACAGATATATACCACTCTTCATGGCACAAAACGACAACGATGGAGTCCAGCGGGTCATCAACACATCTTTGTTTTTCTTCTTAGTTGTAGGTATCGTTCTTGTAATCATAAGTCTGGTTGTTTGCTTCAATGTCGGTTCCTGGTTTGCCATCGAACCTGAACTGGAGAGGACCGCCGGCATACTCGTGCTTGTTATCGGATTCTGTTCTGCCTTTGCGATACCCTTGCAGCCATCAACCGCAATCCTAAGCGGACTGCAGCGATATGATATCATCAACTTAGTCATGCTGGCCATATTGGCGCTGCGAACCATTCTGGTGGTCACACTGCTGCAACAAGGTTACGGCCTGCTGACCGCGGGGCTCGTATTCGGCCTTAGTGAAATTGTCATGAGGATTATACATTCCATTTTTGTCAAGAGGCTGCTACCCAAAGTGTCTTTATCTTTGGGAAAAATAGATTTACAGCTTTTTAAGGAAATGCTGGCGTACGGAATAAATACTTTCATGTATGCGATGGGGGCCATTATCATATATCATTCCAGTCTTCTGATAATCGGAATTTTCATGGGCACCGCCCAGGTAAGCCAATTCGCCATCGCAACAGCAGGTGTGCTCTTATTGACCCAACTGCTGCAGGCTTTCACGGCGGCGATAAAACCGGCAGTCAGCGAACTCGACGCCAGAAATGACGCCGCGGCGGTTAAGGAATTAGCCTTCCTGACACAAAAGTACAGTCTTCTTTTGATCATTCCCGGCGGCTGCTTCCTAATCGCAATGGGCAGAGAATTTCTTCATGTCTGGGTCAGCGACACATTCACGGACCCTACCGTCATTGACGGGATGGCCGTCATCCTGACCATTCTAACCGTCGGCCACTGCTTGAGGCTGGCACAGCACAGCAACTTTCTCGTGCTCGTTGGGCGCGGGCAACATAAGATTTTCGGGATTCTGACCGCCTTGATGGCACTATTCTGTGTTCTGGCTTCCATTCTTTCGGTAAAGGTCTTCCATTGGGGCTTGCTCGGAATCGCATGGTCGAATTTCGTGCCGATAGCGCTAACGTCCGTGTTGATTCTGCCGCTATATTTTAACCGGAAAATGCATATCTCCGCCTTGGAAAACATTCTGAACGTTTGGCAGCCGGCCTTGCTGGGTTCAATGCCGGCGGTGGCAATGATTTGCATTTGGAAATATCTGGCACCACCGAATTCATGGCTTGAAATTGTAGGAGTTGTAGTTGCCGCAATGGTCTTGATAGTTATAGGCGGCTGGTTCCTGAGTTTGAAAGAGGTTGAGAAGAAACGATTCGTTAAGATTGCTCTGCGAAAAAAGGAAAGTGGCTAAGATTAGTTACAGAGAATCTCATAAATACGAGGGCAAAGGTGCCGAATACGAGGCGTACTACCAGAACAAAGCGTGGCAAAGATTCCTTTGGTCGCGCGAGCAGGAGATTATCCTAAGGATTCTGGAGAAATACTTCACCGGTCGAGATGTTCATCTGCTTGACTTCGCGTGCGGGACGGGACGTATCACAGAGCTGCTGGAAAATCGCGTCAAAACTTCGACGGGCATTGATGTATCCGGCTCCATGCTTGCCATCGCCAGGGAAAAGCTCAAACGGACCGAGATAATCGAAACGGATATCACGGCGGAAAATGTTCTAAAGCCGAGAAAATTCAACTTGATTACCGCTTTTCGGTTTTTTCTCAACGCCGAGCCGGAACTGCGTTCAGCAGCGATTAAAGCGATTGCCGAGCTGTTGGACGAAGACGGTTACTTCGTATTCAACAATCATCAGAATTCCGGATCGCCCTGGATAAAACTACGCTGTGCGCATCATCGAAAGAAGAATCCGGAAGGCACTTTTAACGTCATGAGTATCGAGCAGATGAAAAATCTTGCTGAAGAAGCAGGACTTGAGATCGTCGAGATTTACCCGGCCGGTTTTTTTAATCCTCCAAAGATTCCGGTTTCGTACCGCCTGGATCGCGCGATAGATTGGGCAGCCGAAAAGTTCAATTTCCTGACTCGATTCTCAGAAAGCCCGATAGCCGTCTGTCGCCGGAAAAAGATTCTTAACAGCGATTCTTCTACAGCGAGGAAATAGTCAATGGAAGTTATCGGCAAGATTATAAGAAAAACCGGAGAACCTGGCGCGCTGGCAATAGAAGCAGCTAAAGCGTCGATGGCTTTCGATATCGGTAAAGGCTGTGGCCTGTTTTACGTACCGAAGGTCGATAATTTCGATGCTAAAACAGGCGTGCTTGAATTTGAGCGGCTCAACGGCCTGGTGACATTGCTTGACATGGCGGCTCGTAATGACGAGCGGTTATTCGAGCTTTTGAAAAAGGCGGGTCAGGCATTAGCGATCGTTCATGAAAAATTGGTCTTGCCTCAGGAGATGAAGCATGATCTGCCGGCCGAGTGGATGGCCTCTCCCGGCGATAACATTTTCATCCACGGTGATTTTGCAGGTTTTAATTTGTGCTTCGACGAATCCTCCGGCCGGCTCGTTATTTTGGACTGGAGTTCGGCGCCGCTTCTGGGAAATATTGCCACTTACGGATCGAGATTCTTCGACATAATCTGGCTTGTTATCTTTATCTTTTATGGCGCCCCAAGGCGCTGCCTTTTCAACTGGGACGCTCAGGGCATGGCCAACGCCTTCCTTTCCGGATACGCGGAACGCCGTCCTGAAATAATTCAGCATTTATCCGGTGATTTTGAGCCGCTGATGCGTCGATATTATCGTAAGACTGTATGGTACCTCGCCAAACAACGGCCATGGTACAAAGCGGCCAAATATTTGCTGTACCAGTTTATGATTTACCCAAGGTTTGCCCGTTATCATCCCGGACACGGTTAAGTCCGACGGTTATACTGGAGGCTTGGAGCTTATTATGTATGCCGATTATGCGAATGAAATTGAATTTGACCAGGATTACCTGTATTACGAACAGGGCGAGCGATTTTCCGACATACCGTTACCGCCGGTAATTAACGTTTTACTTTTTGTGAGCTGGGTTGTTATTTGCCTGATAGGATTGGCAGTCATTTCTCTCGCAAAAAATCCCGTGGCCGGTATCGTCATTATAGCTTTGCCGACGTTCATCGGAATGGTCTTAAAACCGACTTTTGGACTTTGCATCCTGATGCTGGTTCTGCCGACAGGTGCCGGCATCGGATTTAATCAGACTTTCAGTCTCGACCGGGGTGTTGGTTTGGCCCTTGCGGTCAGCTTCGCGCTGAATGTACTTATCACCCGCCCGGGATTGCACATCCGTAACAAGGCGATATGGATAATGGGACTATATTCGATATGGATACTTCTTGTTTCGCTGGGGAGTTCCTATCTCGGCCTCGAATTGATGCGTGCCTTCACCCAGTTTCAGCTTCTTATGCTCATTTTGATTGTATACTGGATACTCGAAACAAACGGTGAAAAAACTTTTCAATGGGCACTGAGAGCATACGTCCTCGGAACATTGGGCACCATCATTCTGGCATTTATCACCGGGACCGCAATCAGAACGATGGAAAATACTTCTCAGACAAGATATTCGGCCACATTAGGCAATGCAATCGATGCGAATATGTTAGCGGCCTTAACGAGCACGGCTTTTCTGGCAGCCATTTACCTGTTTGCCCGTAACAAAAATATATTCTGGCGAATCGTAAATTTCGCTGCAATTTTGTTTCTGCCCTTAATGCTGCTCAAAATCGGCTCACGCGGCGCTCTGATCGCGCTGGCGTTTACCATGTTGTCGCCGTTGCTGTTTATAAGGCAAGTCGCGCGCAGGCCTGCATTCGCGGTCCTGATGCTCGTGATTATTCTGCTGGCCTCCATCGGCTCAGGGCTGCTGATACAAGGAGGTGGGCTGGAAACGTCGGTCGCAGAACGACTGACGGACGTTGGGTACGCAAAAGAAAGCATTAGCTACAGAATGGAACCCATAAAGCTTGCCGTCAAGACCGTGGCCAGAAAGCCGGCGGGAACTGGGTATTACAGTTGGTTCGAAGAAACCGGAACTTTAATCTGGCCACACAACGATTTCTTTCTTGTTTTAGGGATTTATGGAATACCCGGCGCCCTGCTCTTTATATGTTTCATGGGTATACTGCTGCTGGCTATAAGGCGTATCCCGCTCGGACTCGAAAAAATATACGCAAGGGCAGTTCTCATATTCCTTCTCATGATGGGATTGACCATCGGCCAGATGTTTCACAAATACTATTGGGTTTTTCTGGCGTTTGTAATGGCGGGCGAACGGATCGCTAAAATCTATACGCCAACGGACAATTCAGAATCTGCCGCCGAATATGAAGATGACTCATTAACAGAATATGAGCCGGTTTAATCGGACGAGGCTTTAACACAGTGAGAATTCTGGCAATTTCACACCTGTTTCCAAATCTCAAAGAAAAGAGATACGGCATCTTTGTGGCCCGGCAACTTTCCGAGATTTGCAGGCTTGGGGCGGAAATAACGGTTATAGTGCCGCGCGTCTGGTGCCCCGGCCTGCTCAGGCATTTTGACAGATGGAAAAATCATGACCACAATTGCCCATTGTGCCGGTTCGAAGGGATAGAAACCTTCAGCATACCATATTTAAGGCCGCCGGGGAATTTTTATAACCGATGGTCCGGCCTGGCCGCTTT
>CAYTNN010000053.1:0-22583 GCA_964439135.1 uncultured Pirellulales bacterium | reverse complement strand
AAAGACCCGGACATATCCCACGGAACATCGAGCGTTTCGACTCTGATTCTGACGGCCCCCAACTGAAGTGCGAAACGTTCCCCGATATCGAGGGATACCGGCTTCAGGAATTGATAGATCAGCACCTTATTGCCCTGACCGGCGGCACGCAGAGCCGAGCCGAACGCAGCAGTCGTTTTACCCTTGCCATCACCTGTATAAATCTGCACAAGTCCTTTTTCCAGCATAGCGGCATTATACGCATATCCGTCACAAAATAAAGTGTTAAATCAAGGAACGAAGGATTGCTATATCGAGGACTTTAACCTCAGCGTTACGCTATTCATCGGAGTTGCAATCTTAATCTTTGGAGGCCGATTCTGCAAGAAGCTCGCCGGCGATTCTGGAAGAAGGTTCGGCCATAATGGATATGTCCGTAGAGTATTCCGGATACGAAAGCGAAAAAATCTTCTTGAAGGCAGGTATCGTCTTTCAGGCAACAAAATAACCGCAAGCGACAGCAGCGTCAAAATAAAAATCCGGCTCTAAAAAGTGACCAATGCACAATCCAGAGATTTTTCTTGATAAATGAGTGTATAATATGGTATAAACAGGATTGCTGGAACCTGCGAATTTTCAGTCTCTCAGCAGCATAAATTTGTTTCGTTTGATTTGGTTTTGACTTTTCAATAAGCGACGTACATCATGCTTTTAAGAAAAGGAGGTGATGTTAAATCACAAATCATTGTCCCGGCTGAAGACAAATCGAATATCGTGTAAGTGAAAAGCATTATTGGTCGCTTCATATAAGCTTATTTTTGAAGGAGGATTATTATGAGTAGAAAACTGGTCAATTCATTTTGTATTATTTTAATGCTGGGTCTGGCCGGCATAAGCACCGCCGGGAATGTTGATCCAGGCCTTGTCGGCTGGTGGTCGTTCGAGGATGGTGTCGGCTCGGTCGCCAGGGACGTCAGCGGAAAAAGCGTCAATGCCGAAGTAACCGGCAACGTCTCCTGGGGGCAGGAAAGTCCATACGGAGGCATTCTCTTGTTAGACGGAACCCTGGACACACAGGACACATGGGAATATGCCTTCATCGATGGAGATTTTAACCTTCCGTTTTATACGATCACTATATGGTTCAGAGCAGGTAGCGATATTGGAGATGAACAGGACGTCTTGTCGGCCTATGCACCCGGTGTGGTACATGGTATTTTGCTGGAGGTTAGGGCAGACGGCACCCTACGATATTTGCATCGTTATCCTCTGGGAACCGGTGGTGGAAGCAACATCTACACAACTACAAGATACGACGACGACCAGTGGCATCATGCGGCGATAGTTAAAGCCGATGGTCAGATCAGATTGTACATTGATGGACAGGAAGCAGGAACTGCCACCGACAACAGCGTGTTCAATCCAGGTGATACATTTGGGGTAGCCCTGGGGATCCTTGACCATGAGAGAACCGGTGATGACAAACGGCTATTACAAGGTGCAATAGACGATGTCCGTATCTACGACCGACCGATATCGCAATCGGAGATTCAGGCTATCATGGAAGCTGAGCCCTGGCCTTATGCCTGGGGATCCAGTCCGGCCGATGGCGTTCTCTATCCTGATACATGGGTAACTTTAGGTTGGACGCCAGGTGCTTATGCGGTTTCACATGATGTGTATATAGGTGATAATTTCGATGATGTGAATAATGGTACAGGCGATACATTCAGAGGCAATCAAACCGACGTTTTCTACATTGCCGGCTTCCCGGGATATGCATTTCCCGATGGGCTTATTCCGGGGACAACATACTACTGGCGAATCGACGAGATCAACGACGAGAATCCGAATAGCCCGTGGAAAGGCAATGTCTGGAGCTTTACGGTTCCCAGCAAGAAAGCCTACAAACCCCAGCCAGCTACCGGGGCCAAATTCATCAATCCGAATATGACTCTTAGCTGGACTGCAGGATTCGGTTCAAAATTACATTTTGTGTATTTTGGCGATAACTTTGACAATGTCAGCAGTGCTGTCGGAGGGGCTCCGCTGGGATTAACAACCTACACTCCTGGTCCTCTTGAAACTGGGAAAAGCTATTACTGGCGGGTCGATGAGTACGACGGATCGGCCAGGTATACAGGGGATGTCTGGAGCTTCACAACGGCCGTTCCCGGTGGAGGTGTAAGAGCGGAGTACTTCCGAGGCACGGATTTAAGCAATCATGTGCTGACCCGTATAGATCCCCAGATCAACTTCAACTGGCCGGACGGCGCGCCACCGGATGATGCGCTTGGAGCGGGTGCATACTCGGTCAGATGGACAGGCGAAATCGAGGCGGCATTCACAGAAAACTATATCTTCTACACAAATAGCGCCGATGGCGTGCGCCTGTGGGTGGACGGCCAGAAGCTTGTGGACAACTGGACCGACCACGATAATACCGAGAACAGCGGCAAGATCGATCTTGTGGCCGGTAATGTTTACAGCCTTCAAATGGAGTACTATGAAAGCGGCAATGGTGCAGTGGCAGAGCTGCTCTGGTCGAGTCCTTCGACACTGGAACAGATTGTTCCCCAGGCTGCATTATCACCGCCAATCCGTGCCAGCAGTCCAAGCCCGGGCAACAAAGCAACCGGTACGAAAATGACGCCGGTTCTCGCCTGGAACGCGGGAGATTATGCCGCTTCGCATGAGGTGTATTTCGGCACAGATGAAGACGCCGTGAAGAATGCCACAAATACCTCACCCGAATACAAAGGCGTCAAGGCAGTAGGTGACGAGAGCTACGATCCTGGCAAACTCGCCTGGGCGACGACTTACTACTGGCGTGTGGATGAAGTTAACAGCGTAAATCCCGATAGTCCGTGGGCCGGCACCCTCTGGAGCTTTACGACAGGCGATTTCCTTCTTATAGATAACTTTGAGGATTACGACGCCGACCAGAACCAGATATGGTACGCCTGGCATGATGGGCTTGGCTACGGCGCGCCTGATACTCCGGATTTCTTTGCCGGTAACGGCACCGGCGCTGCCGTCGGCGACGAAACGACTGCCTCATATACCGAGGAAACCATTGTCCACAACGACCGTCAGTCAATGCCCCTTGCATACGACAACAACAAGCAGGGCTACGCTAATTATTCCGAAACGGAACTGACCCTGACAGCACCGCGTGACTGGACGGAGGAAGGCGTAACGGAACTATCAATCTGGTTCAGAGGCCTTCCGGCTTCTGTCGGCAACTTTACTGAAGGACCCGTTGGCACCTATACGATTACTGCTACGGGCGCGGATATCGCCGGAACCGCAGACCAGTTCCACTACGCCTATCAGACACTCATCGGCGTCGGATCGATCGAGGCCCGTGTGCTCAGCGTAGGCGATACGGACCAGTGGGCCAAGGCCGGCGTGATGATCCGCGAAACACTGGATGCAGGTTCGAAGTTTGCCGCCGTGTATATCACCTCCGGCATGGGATGTCGATTCCAGATGAGAAGTGATACAGACATAAGCGTCACGAGTGACACCTCGATAGCAACGGAAGAACAAATGGCGATCACCGCTCCATATTGGGTAAGGTTAGAGCGGGACATCGTGGGCAACTTCAAAGCTTACTATTCCAGCAACGGCACCTCCTGGCAGTCGATGGCGTGGAATCCGCAAAATATCTCAATGAGCACGAAAGTTTATATAGGTATAGCATTAACCGCTCACAACGCGAACGCCACCTGCGAAGCTAAATACTCTAATGTTCGGATGACCGGCAACGTCGACTCGCTGTGGGTCAGCCAGGATATCGGTATCGAGAGCAACAGTCCTGAGCCGTTGTACGTTACTGTTTCCAACGCCGCGGGTACTCCTGCGGTAGTAATCAATGAAAACGCAGACGCAGCAACAACAAACATCTGGACCGAGTGGATTATTCCGCTCCAGGCTTTTGCCGACCAGGGCATAATCCTGACTAACGTCGACAGGATAGCAATTGGCCTGGGTACTAAAGGCAATATGACTACGCCCGGCGGTTCGGGCAAAATGTACTTCGATGATATTCGTCTGTACCGGCCGAGAGAAGCCGCTGCTGAGTAAAGACGTTTGTAGCCAATATCATCAGGTCTTGTGTTAGTTCGGGGCCTATGCTGAGTAATTCGGCATAGGCCCTGTTTTTATAGGACAACAGGTGACAAACTCCAAAAAAATTCCATGTACGGCAATAATAAATCTTCGCAGGTTTGCTTGAGGAAAATGTGCTGGGCTAACGATACTGAGTTGATTCAAGCCTGGCATTTCAGAATGACGCAGCTCCTTATACAACAAGAGCTTGTAACCGACTGCTTGGATTATCATAAGCCGTTAAATATCTTGAACGGGGTATTCCGCCGAAACAAATCCCGGCGTGTGAGTTACTTTTTACTTGACTTTTAAGCACAAACGGGTATAATAAAGCTATAATAGCTTTGCTGGGGTGGTTAGTGTAGATTCCTATACCTAAATCTCTTCTATTTAAGAGAAGGACGCTATGTACTAAACGAGCATCCGAGCTATACCAACTGTTGCTTAGGCTCGTTGCCTAATGCTGAGTGCCGAGACATATCTGACCTCAACGGAGGAGGCAAATTTCTCGATAGTGCGCAGACAGTCACTGAAAGCGAAAGCGTTGGAAATCAAAAGAAATCACTAATTTTGATATAAGGGGAGAATGATGAAAAGCCATTATAGTTCGATAAGGACAAGAGTCTTAACAGTCGCCACTGCGATCTTTTTAGCCATCTCGCTTACGGGATGCATTGATCCGATCGTAGCCGACATGGAAGCAGAACATCAAAGACTTGGCAACGTAGTCAAGCAGGAACTTCGGCAGGGTTATTCATGTTTCCCGCCCAGCCCACAGCCAGATGTGCTTTTCCCGGCTCCGTAAACTGTCAATTCGTGCGATGACACCAAGCCGGGCGTCTAATGTATGCCTGAGGCTGAATATCTTATCCGGCCTCAGTTCTTCCTGAGTATTGTGCGCCTACAAATTCGACGCCGAAGCCTATTTTTCACCGAACGGCCGCAAAAATGCTGCAAAATACATCTAATTTTCCTGCAACATTTTCCATGGCGATGTCAAGTAATACAAAATTTGGTCGAACGTGTTTTCGTTTGGAAAATGAAAATACCTCCGGCAGTGAAAGGCGTCTCTTTATAGAGCTTTCGGCGGCGTAGCTCAGTTGGTTAGAGCATGGGATTCATAAGCCGAAGCGTCCCTTTGTAAGTGTTTGTTACTAAACGATTAATGATTGCAAATTAAAGACTTACGAGATTAATGGTAGACCAACGAAGAACCAAAGTAGCATCAAAGGTGCAAAGTTGGTACGCGGTAACGCTCAGGCTGCAGTCGACAGCGATGCCCAAATAATTGTCGCCTGTGATGTTACTAACCAAAGCAATAACTAGCAGTAGTTTGAGCCGATGGTAGTGGACTTGGTTCGTGTTAATAGTGCAAAGCGTGATTTTATGTTTCTCAGCATTTGCTCACCCTTTCTTCGCTGAGAAACTTCATGTAGTAGCTTTTCGTGGGTTGCCGTCAGCATGGCAGTTTGATCTACAAGCTGATTACGCATATCGGTTTTCATATTATCATAATCTTTAACTTTCTCTTGCAGCGTCTGCACTTTCTTG
This sequence comes from uncultured Pirellulales bacterium, assembly GCA_964439135.1. Taxonomy (GTDB): domain Bacteria; phylum Planctomycetota; class Phycisphaerae; order Sedimentisphaerales; family Anaerobacaceae; genus JAFGPJ01. The sequence goes on along the minus strand of CAYTNN010000053.1, from coordinate 16,940 downwards.
TTCAGATTACATATAGTTTCGTGGGCTTGAGTCAGGTCCGCCTCAAGAGTTTCACTTTCCGCATGAGAGTTTTCTACAAGTTTCAACAGTTTTTGTGCCTGCACAGTCAGGGTCTTATGCCATTTGGTCATCTCAGTGAGTTCTAAACGTAACTGTTCTATATCCCGGTTCTTATTTGCCTGATTCGGCTTCTCAGCTTTATTATCAGGCTGGTCATTATCGAGTTCTTCAACAAGGGCCCTGGTAAAAACCAATTCCTTGCTGAGTGTATCGCGCTCAGCAGTTACTGCTTCAATCTGTGATTGTGCCTTGGTAAGTAAATCATTGAGTTTGGCTTGCTCTTGTTTAGAAAAGTTGGCCTCGATATGTTCTGTATGTTCTGATGCAGAAGATTGTTCTCGTAGTGAATTGTCTTTAATCTCTGATGGTACAGGAGCTTTTGATTGATCAGACGTCTCATTCTGAATTGCATCGAGAACAGATGTTAATTTATCCTTATTCCCATGACCCTCTGTCATTACATCTGATCCTGTTTGAAGAGGCTCGGTCTGTTTGGCATTTTTCTCTGCATCGCTTAGCGGAGTCTCAATGGCTGTTTTTGTTTCTTGGATTTCCTTATTCTCGAACTCAGATGCAGAAAACTGCTCTGAAATTTGGGCCTGCTCATTAGGTTCTGCTTTAATTTTCGGTTTGGTATCTCCAAGCAAGTCGGCAAGTTTGTCCTGTTCTTCGGCAGTAAGAGGGGTGTCTTTTGGCAACTGGCCTGTAGCCGGCTTCTGTGCTCCCAGGCTATCGAGAATGGACAGGATGTCAGCTGCGTCCTGAGAAGCCGCCGCAGAAACATTACCTTTGCTTCGGTTATTCTCGGCAACACTATCAACCTGTTGATCAGACAAGTCGTTTGTTTCGCTTGATATGTCCAGCGTCATTTCTGTTGTGGCCATTAGAACACCGTCCTTTCATAAGAGCCTTTGTTGCTACAGGCAGTTTGCGGCAGATATCCACCACAGTTGCGTTGTACCTGATCAGCAACTTTGAGGCTATTATCCACGAGATAAACCGAGTGCCGCCGCGATGGTCTTGTTTTCGGATAGTTTTAGCAATCGCGACTTTATTTCCCTTAGCATCTCTTCGGTTTGTCTGCGAGCGGCAACTTCCTGCTGAATTTTCTCATTAGCTGCCGCCAGTTCAGTGCTCTGAGCAATAAGTTTATTACGCAGGTCAGACACCTGGCTGCCATCTCCAGTGACTTTATCCTGAAGGCTTTCCATTTCATTTCGCAGGTCGCATACGGCTTTATGAGACGCAGCCAAATCTACCTCAAGTGTATCTCTGACCTTATTGGCCTCTTCCAAACGATCCATAAGACGTCGCACCTGTTCAGCCAGAACCTGGCGTTCATCTGTTACCTTAGTCACTTCGGCGCGCAGACGATCGGTATCCGCAACTTTTTCCTGAAGGCGTTTGACCTGGGTTTCAAGGTTGGCCTTCCTGCTAGCCAGTTCCCGTGCTCGTTTTTGGGCAAAGGCCGTCTCTTCGGCAAGTGAATCACGTCCTTCAGTGATTGACTCAAGCTGTGGCCGAATTTCTGTAAGCAGGTGAGCTAACCTATCGCGTTCTTCCATGAGAGAGGCGTTTTCTTTGCGTAACTGTGCGGTTGAACCAGAGCTTGTTTCGAATGATTCGACTTTTGCTTCCAGTTCAGCACGGGCGGCCATTTCTATAGAAAGTTTTTTCTGCACTGCCTCGATATCAGTTTCAAGGACATCCTTTAGTTTAAACGATGTGTCAGCTTGTCTTTCGAGACTCCTGACAATTGACAGGATGTCAGCTCTTTCCTGTGAAACATCCGCAAGACTTAGTATGTGAAAGTCACTATCGGCGATATTGTCAACCTCGTTATTGGCCTGGAGTCGGTCAACGACTTTGCCTTGTGTGGCCTCCAGATTAGTCAACTCTTCATCAAGACGTTGCTTAAGTTGTTCACGATATTCCTGCAAACCATCCTTTCCAGCCACATCGCCTTCGGCACCTTCCTGCCGGGTCTGCTCATTTGCTACTGTTGACTCGTCAGTATGCTGATCAATATTTTCCTCAACTTGCTCGTTTTTGGTGAGTTCATCCGTATTCGGGCTTTTTTGTTCTGTTGTTTCCGTAGCCATTAGTATTCTCCTTTCAAATATTATAGTTCCCAAAATGTATTCTTTTGTGTTTCTGGGATCCTTAGATAAGGTCAAGCTTTTGCATCTCTGCAACAAGTTTTTCCTGTTCAATAGGTTTAACAATATAGGACGCACAGCCCTCATCGAAGGCTTTTATCATATCCCTGGAACGGTCCTTTGCGGTTGTCATAATTACCCTTACACCGCTGGAGTCAAGTATGCCACGATCTTGTTCTATCTGTCGAATAGTTCTCAGAGCCTCATGTCCATCCATCTCCGGCATCATGATGTCGAGACATACAAGATCATAGGGCGTACCTGCATCCAATGCATTCCGAAATGCTTCAACGCCCTCGGCCCCATTAGCAGTAGTAGTGCAATCGCCGTATTCAGACAAATACTCCTTTAATACTTCGCATGAGGGGAAATCATCCTCCACAATGAGCATCTTGAGCTTCGACTGCTCTTGCGATTTTGATTCGCTTGCTTTTTCTTCTGCAATTTCCATTTTATTTCTCCTATACTATATTTCAATTTGTTCTATTCATTTAATAAGACCAAGCTTTCGCATTTCTGCAAAAAGCTTTTCATTGATAATTGGTTTGACAATATAAGCTTTACATCCCTCCTTAAATGCTTTAATAATATCCTCAGAGTCGTCTATAGCGGTTGTCATGATTACCTTGACGCCGTCAGAGTCGCTTATTCCATATTCCCGCTCTATCTTGCAAATCTCTTCAAGTGCAAGGTGACCATTCATTTCCGGCAGCATGATGTCAAGACATATCACATCATATGGCTGACCCTCATCTAAAGCCTCCTTAAATGCTTCAACAGTTTCGGCCCCATTAACAGCTACGGAACAATCGCCGTATTCGCACAGATATTCCTCCAGTAATTTGAAAGAGGCAAAATCGTCTTCCACAATCAGGATTTTTAGTTTAGACTTACCTTCCGATTCAGGTACGCTCATATTTTCCCGGGCAACTTCCATTTATTCCTCGCTATTAATACTTTTTACGGTTGCTTTGTGCGTATTGCAGAACTGTTTGCTTAGCTCGTCAACTCTTTTCTCGGCAGCGTTAATTTCATCGAGCATAAAATCTGACTCGAATGACAGAAACTCACCGAGTGTTTTAAACAGCTTTTCGGCATCAACAGGCTTAGACAGATATGCGTCACATCCGGCATTTAGGCACTTTTCCTCATCACCTTTCATGGCGTAAGCAGTCAGGGCTATAATCGGCAGTGTATAACCTTTTTTACGAATGAGCTTCGTCGCATCGTAACCGTTCATCTTCGGCATCTGCATATCCATAAATATCAAATCGTAAGAACCGCTTGTTACCTTATCCACAGCTTCAATACCATCGTTGGCGATTTCTGCCTGGAAGTTGGTTTCTTCCAATACGCCAAGAATAACCTGTTGATTGGCATAATCATCTTCGACGACCAAGATTTTACCGGCAGTATTGTTGATTTCATCGGATGTTTCATCTTTTGTGTCTTTTTTTCTCCACTTGTCATTACTTATCATGGTGGCCGATACGGTATCAATGTTAGCCGAAATAATCAGTGAGAATGTCGAACCTTTGCCTGGTTCGCTGAATAGCGTAATGTCTCCACCGAGAAGTTCAGCCAACTGCTTTGTGATAGCAAGCCCCAGGCCGGTACCACCATGTTTACGTGTTGTACTGCCATCGGCCTGTGTAAACTTGTCAAAGATAGTCTGTTGTTTATCAATCGGAATACCTATGCCGGTATCAACAACATCGAAACGAATAAACGGTTTATCCCCCATTTTCTCCAAAGAAAGTTCAATTGTTACACCCCCGGTTTGAGTAAACTTGATAGAGTTGCCAATCAGATTTACCAGACACTGATTAAGTCTTGCAGGATCGGTCTTTACATTTTCCGGGACATCCGTCATCAAAACAATATCGAAGCTAATCCCTTTTTCAGTGGCCATCGGACGCATACTCGAATTAATAGTGCTAAGGATCTCACTTACACTGGAGTCAATAATCTCAACATCAAGCTTACCAGCTTCGACCTTTGATATATCCAAAATATCATTTATCAACTTTAGCAGGTTATCGGCGCATGTTTTGGCGATAGTCAGAAACTCACGGATTTTTTCATCACGCTCTTTATTAAGCGCCAGAGTCAACATGCCGACAATGCCGTTCATTGGCGTTCGGATTTCATGGCTCATATTAGCGAGAAATTCACTCTTGGCATTATTGGCAACCTTTGCTTTCCTTGTCAGCATATTTGCATGCTCAACAGCTTGTTCGAGTCTGCGGTTTGCCTCTTCGAGTTCTTTTTTGGCGAGAATCGATTCTCGCTCCGACTCTTTGCGATCGCTGATATCCTTAATGATTGCTATCGAACTTATTACTTTTCCTTCTAAATTTCTCAACACACTAAGTGAAATGTCAACATCAATCATCCGGCCATCTCTTGCAACCATTTTGCTTTCCAGATGAGCTTCGAAGCTTTTTTGTCTGATGTTACGTGATCTTATTTTTACCCATTCTCCGTCGGGATAAAGTGATTTCACAGGCTTGAGATGTAAATCTTCGGCGTTCATACCAAGTAGTTTTTCCGTAAACTTATTCCAGGAAATGAGTCGTTCCTGTTCATCGGCCATCATGATAGCAATAGCGGAGTTTTCAAAAATCGTTCGGTACTTTTCTTCACTTTCCCTCAGTTGGTCCTGTGTTTGCTTGTATTTATCAATAACGGTAGCTTCCTCCGGTCCGGGTTCGACAGTTGGGAACGAACCTGTATCTGCAGGCTTCGAATCAGCACCGGCACCGGTCTGAGTAATTTGGTCAGCCAAGTTTTGAAAATTGCAGACCACCTGCGATACCGCCTCTATCGACCGAACGGAATCTTCGTCCTCCTGCTGGAGTACTTTCGCCGGCGTCTCAGTTGCCTCAGAACTTGCATCCTTGGCCTGTTCGGGTAACTTAACAGGACCACGATTCATCTTGGCGACAGCGTGGTTGATTTCGTCGAGGATTAACTGCAAGTTCTTAACCTCCGATACATCTGTCGGGCGTAGTGTATTTATTGCTAAAGACGCCTGCTCTATGAGTAATGTAAGTTTATCGCTATTTCGCATCTTGTACCTTAATTAAGGGCCAGTGCCAGCATATTTGCATGCTCAACAGCTTGTTCAAGTTTACGGTTGGCCTCTTTAACCTCTTTCTTGGCCCGGATTGAAGCTTCTTCCGACCGTTTACGTTCGGTGATGTCCTCTGCAACAAAGAGGGCATCGTAGCTATTTCCGTCAGACGCCGGCACATCAGTAACAGTAGTGTTGAGGATTCTTAATTCACCGTTCGGTAGAGGTGAAGGAAAAATATCCTTGTGCAGCCGAGCTGAAAGAATAATCGGTGGGCCACCATTGAATACGCTTTCAATTCGACTGCGGTACCTGGATTCATTAAAGGAAGGGAAATTATTGCCAAGATCATCGCCTTTGATATAGTCTTTATGAATTCCAGTCCAGTCTTCCATGCAGTTGTTCCAGAACCGGACTATATAGTCTTTATCTATCACATATACGCCCACAGGCATATGATCCAGTACTCTAAATCTATCATCTATAATTTCAGAAGCATTCATTATTCGCTTGCTCCAACACTAATGGAGGCAGCATCAATCATTGTCAACAATTTATCGAATGAGCCTACTTCAAGAAACAGAAGGACATCACCTATTCGACAATATCCCTACATTCGGCAATATTCTTACTCTACTTAAGACAACACTCCCACCAGCATATTTTTAAGGAAAGATAAAATTTCAGATGTTTTTACTGCCAGGAAGGCTGTATGTTATCGGTCAATATTCTGATGTTATCGCTATGATGAGAAAAAAAGTCGAGAACGACAGATTAAGTATACCTTGTCATTCAAGATTGGCTTAAGTTTCCGCAATCATACGGAAGCGACTAGGTCGGGTTCCATCGTTGGTGTGGACTCAATCTCCCTGTGGTCGGAAAAATGGTCAGATGCGGATTGTTCCTTGTGTTCATTACCTGATGCCGAGATGCCTGGACTGCTTTTTAGCTCCAGTAATACTTTGAAGATATCGGTATCTGTTACTAAACCCTGAACTTTGCCTTGTTGATCTACCACAGGTAAACACAGCACGCCATATCGGCACATATTCTCCATTACGTTCGCAAGAGGTGTCTTCGGTTTTACGGTATGCACTGGCCTGCTCATTATCCACTTGATCCTGATTTGAAGCGTTGCATCATCCAGCGGCCGCCGCCACTTCGCAAATACCGGGCGAAGGTAGGGACTGAGTGCCCCTGTTATATTGGAATTCGACACAATACCTACCAACACACCATCTATGCCCACCATCAAATAGCCGCTATCAGACTGCTGCATTTTTCTAATCGCCTGTTGGACGCTATCTTCAGGACTTCCCCACACAAACTCTTTTAGCATAACGTCTTTTGCACATAAACCGAAACCTGCCAGCCACTGCTCTCTCGGCTGATTTGACTGCGACTGAGCCATTTGTCGAATGCTCTTGGAAACTTCGCCCGCGGCTGGTTCTTGGCTTTCAGCCTTTATCTCTACTTTTATTTCTTCAGCTACATCTTCAAAGGCTGTGTTAGCATCCTCTGCTTTTTGTTCAGCGGCTTCAGCCCCCTGCTCAGCTTCGCTCTCAAGCGTCTCTTCGGTTTCTTTTTGAGAGACTGCTTCGGCTTCCTGAAGCTCCTCCCCGCCCTGGATGTGCTCTTCTACCGTGTTACCTTCAATTTCTTCTTCAGCCTTTGGTTCCTCACCCTCTGGTTTTTGTTCAGATCCTTCGACCTCAGCCTCTCGCTCAGCTTTGCCCTCATGCGTCTCTTCGGTTTCTTTTTGGGAAACTGCTTCGGCCTCCTGAATCTTCTCCTCGTCCTGGATGCGGTCTTCTACCGTGTTACCTTCGATTTCTTCTTCATCCTTTGGTTGCTCACCCTCTGGTTTTTGTTCAGATCCCTCGGCCTCAACCTCCTGCTCAGCTTCGCTCTCAAGCGTTTCTTCGGTTTCTTTTTGGGAGACTGCTTCGGCCTCCGACTTTGTCTCATTGGTGCCTGCCTGATCGGAAGATTCGGTTTCCGGCTCTACTTTATGCTCAAGTATGGGTTCTTTGGTATTAGCCTCTACCTCCGCTTTTACTGAGACAACCTCTGTTTCCGACATGGCCTTCTGCTTAGCAATTGCCTTGTCGGCATCAGCCTTAATCTTGGCAACCGCAGTTGTGAAAAGTGCCTCAACTGTTTCTGTAGGATAGTAACGGCGTTTTGCTTTCATCTTATATTGTAATTCGCTCATTATTTTGACAATATTATAGCTGTCAGTTATTCGGCAATATATTGACTCTGCTTAAGACAATATCCTCGGCTACAGATTCTTGAGGAAAGCAACAGTTTCAGGTGTGTTTACCACTGACGTCAAAACCGGGCGGTAGCCCTTAATCTGGGACAAATTCAAGAGTAACCTGCTTACTACTTGGGTGGAGTCCGTCATGAAGGTGGCGTAAACCTAATTCAGGCTTCTGTGTGGAACGAGGGAACCTGTCGCTCCGATGTTAAGGGAGCGACTCAAATAGATGACCCACAAGAGCGGGAGTATCGATGTGGGGCTCAGGGGCAGAATAACTCGTATTAGCAAGGAAATCCCGTAATGGGGACAGAGTGAAAGGACTACATTGTCCGGTTTTCCCTTGTCAAAGCACCCGTTTTCAGCCTGTTTCATAATACAATCCCAATCATCAAGGTGTATAAGTTGCGTTTTTTTCATGAAAATAGCCCTTTTCTCCCGATAATACCTATAGTACATTAGTAACAAAAGGCTGTTGAAAGCGTCTTGCGAACAATAGAGTATGTCTGATTTATGGGAAAACAATTTTTGGGAAGAGCGTAATTCTGTTTGACATACGCCGCGGGGCTACGTAGAATCCAAGGTGAAAATGAAAACTTGATATAGCAGTTAAGCTCTTTGCAGAAAATAAAGTAACGCAAAACGTGTTTTAAGAAAATAAAATTGGCGAAGCAGTTGGAGACCCATATAATATCGTAAAAGTGTTTTTGCGAAATTAGCAGCTCAGTAAGTAATACTGCGCTATTCATTGATGTATGAGATTTCCTGTCTCGCGGTTTATCGCAAATAGTAGTGAGAGCCTCAGATATCGGACATGGATGTAATACCAGCAATGGACTGCAGAAGTTTGTTAAAGTTTCCCTGAGTCCAATAAAAGCAGCCCAAGAAGATCCAACCAGGCTGGTTATCCAAAGGGATGGCAGGCCGGTTTTTTTATGGTGCTAATTCATAACAATTGATGGATGTCAAATTAGGAGATAAACCGAAAATGGTATTAGTCGGAATGGCATTATTGGGTGTGGCCCTCGGAGCGACTGGAACCGAGTTTCTCCACGTAAAGAGACCTGACATTATTGAGAAAATCGAAGATGCCGCGAGGCGCTTTGTGGATTCAGCGTATTCATCAGATTCTAATGATAAAAAAACAAAAGAAGAGTAAAGAACAAATTTGTTTTGCCAGAAAGAAAAAGGGAAGGAAATATTATGGTTAAGAGCCTGGGAATCCTGATAGGTGGAATATTTGTCGGTGCTGTTAGTGCAGAAGTTATTCGCAAAAAGTACCCGAATTCTATGAATAATGTATATGCCAAGACCTGTGAGATAACATCAGGAATAAAGGAAGCTTTCAAAAAGGGATATGACAATGCCATGCAGTCCCAGCAGGCCGCGGAACCAAGCGTCTGACATTATTGAATACTGCGCAACACCCCCGGAACCAAAACGATAAGGGAAGGCGCAGAATACGAATAAAGCCTGGATGAAGGAGATTGGAATATGACTACTCCACAGAATGACGAGCCTTCAAACGTTGTTGGGTCAATATCCAAATTTGCTGGTGTTTTGGTCGGAACCGCAGTGGTTACTGGTAAGCGAATCATTGGCTCGGTAACGCCATCAAGCAAGGATCCGTCGGACAAGCCTAAGAAAAAAACTATGCAGGCTCGGAGCCAAAGAAAGAAGAAAGCGGTTCGCAAGACAGAGGCAAAAGTACCCAAAACAAAAAAGAAAAAGAAAAAAGTGGTAAAACGAAAAGGAACAGGCTCATCCGCTAAGAGCGAGGCATCCGAAAAGAAATCAATCTCCAGCTAAAAAGAAGAAAGGCGCAACACCTAAGAAAAGACGACACGCCGCAAAACAAAGATGACAGTAAAGAGTGAAGGATCGAGCCGTTCCCAGGATAGTCTGATATTAAACTGATCATATGGAACAGTTTATGCGAGTCTGAAAAAGGCGGTTGATATGGACATCAAGCTGCAAATTCTCAAGGTCGTTTAAAGGGAGTTGAAGACAATAATGCGCGACAATTATGATAAAGAGTCTTCAGGAATAGTTTGTACAGTATCCAAGCAGGTAGGTGTTGTTGCTGGAACATCAGTAGTCATTAGCAAGAAACTTGCTGGCTATGGCGTTAAGACTGTTACAACGACGAAGGATTGGCTTAAGCGGCCTTTAAAGCCAACAAGAGGCAAAAAGAGCAGGACCACATCCCAAGCATCTGCCCTCGAATCAAAGGACGAGCAGGAAACGGAGCGTAAAAAGGCATCCAAGGCTCTAATTGCAGCGCTGGAATCGGATCTGGCCGCAGCCCAGCGTGAGTTGAAAAAAACCTGGAGTAATGCTAAGAAGGCACAGTCTAAACTGGCTTCGCAGTTGGAGGAGCTAAAAGCAGAGAAGGAATCGTTACTCTCTGATCTGGAGCAGGCGAAAAATGAGGATAGCGAGGCAGCGGCCAGGGAAAATGAGGTGAAAACGCGGGTAGCTGCATTGGAATCCGACCTTGCCGCAGCCCGGTATCAGTTAGAAAAGCCTCGCAAAGAGGAGGAAGACACAATGTCTCAGCCATCATCCGACCTCAATACTATGGGGATAGAAGAGATTGAGCTCTCCCATCAAGCTGTGGAAAAAGTTAGGGTGGTATCGACTAAAGAAGAGGTCAAATCTGCGATAGAACCAACCGTTGCTCAATCAGTTGAGGAACTAAATGTGAAAACCGAAGAACAACCATCTCAAAAGGCAGTTGAGGAGGAGATATCGGCCCCTGTCGCGGTGACGGATGAGGATGTACAAGCAGCTATTTTTCCTAATGTGACTGACAAAATAATTTTTTCAAGCGCTCTTTCTGATATTGCCCGTCAGGACGCCACCGTGCGAGTAGATGCCGTCAAAACAATGGCTGGAATTCGCCATGAGTTGTCAGTCAAAGCTCTTGCTGCCCAGATGGCTTGTGATTCATCGGCACAGGTGCGACAAGAGTGTATCAAGGCCTTGGTAGCATTAGATATGACCAAAGCACTACCTGCTATTGAGCGTGCCTTGACGGACGAGGCAAGTTCGGTCCGGCTGGCTGTTGTGTGGGGTTTATACCATTTAGCCGGGACAGGAAGTGCCCTGGCACTGAGAGGTATGCTTTCCGATGAGGACGAGGAAGTACGCCGAAGGGCTGCCACCTGCATCGGTTGGCTTGGTAAGGATGAGCTTTTAGGATGATTAGGATATGCAATAATCTGCGTCGGCCCATATTTTCGATTAAATGTTGCGGGAATGGTTTTGTGGGTCCTAAACCATTCCCGAGAAGATTATGATTAAAGGTTGTAGAAGGCGTGCTTTTCGGTCTTGACTTATGGTCCGTGATGGAGAGCGCTGCCAATTAAGACACTCGCTGACAATAAATTAAGGAAGTCATCCGATGCTAAAAAGTCAGAAACAAAAGACAAGTGTAAAGAAAAAAAAGAAGGCAATCACAAGGAAGAAAAGAACCGATAAGCCTCTATTAGAATCGACCACATACCAGGCAGCACTCAACGCAGTTGCGGTAAACAGCACCATAGAGGGCTTTACTGATGTTTCTGAAGAGAGAACCAGTATCATCTCCATTGTCAAGGGTCTTGAAGGACAAGTCGAGACAGCATTTAAGCTAAAAGAGGTTCTGGAAGCTGAACTTGAGACAACTCAGAATAGACTTGCAGAAGAGCTGGATGCTCGTGCTCAGTTGGAGGTACAGGTCAAATCACTCGAAGCGCGTGCTGTTCTGGCCGAGCAATTACGCGAAGACATCTTCTTTGTCGAAGAAGAACGGAACAAGTTTTCCAACCAGCTCGCCAACATTCAGCTACAACTTGAGCAAGCTACTGCCGAGCGGGATTCGCTTGCCGAGAAGAGGGCTTCTGCCGAGACGAATGTTAAGGAACTCGAAAGCGAGAAAATGACTCTCGAGGCCAGTGTGATGAGTCTCAAAGACAAAATTGTTGGTACTAATCATCTGCGGGGGGAACTTGAGGAAATAACCGAGGCCCATCGGGGCTCGCGCGAGCAGGTGTATGACCTGACGAAGCGTCTGGAAGCCTCGGAGGCATCGAAGAAGGCCCTTGAAAAGGAACTGGCTGAAACCTATCAAAACGCGCTAACTCTGCGAGAGAAAGTTACTTGTGTCGACAATCTAATAGCCGATTTGCGTATTCAGCTCGAAGACCAGCAGATCACCAATCGAGAACTGATGGAGACCAATACACGCCTTGAAAACGAAATTAAGATGGTGAATATCAACTATAAGGCCACCAAGAATGAACTCGATGCATCCAAGAATGCCCTGCGCGATATACGTAGCGAGGCAACTCAAACCAGCGGACGCGTCCGCCAGAGGTACTTTAAACCAGCCTCTGCTAAGGCCTGATTGGTAATTATAACGATTAAGTAAAGAATGCCGGTTCAGGCATGTGTACATGCTACAAAGCAATTGAGTATTTCAACTTGTCTGTCCTTCTCGACTTTTTTTCTCATCATAGTGATAAAAATCAGAATGTGGGCCGATAATACACAACCTTCTTGGCGTCAAACACATCTGAAATTGTATTTTTACCTCAAAAATAATATGTTTGCGGGAGTATCGTCTTAAGTAGAGTAAGAATATTGCCGATTAAGGAAGGAGCGTAGAAGGCGTGCTTTTTGGCCTTGGCTTATGATCGTTGATGGAGAGTGTCGCTAATTTGGACTCTCGCCGACAACAATTTAAGGAGGTTATCTAATGACAACAAGTCGGAAACAAAAGACAAATGTAAAGAAAAAAAAGAAGCCGGTTGCAAGAAAGAAAAGAACCAATGACTTTGCCGATGTTTCTGAAGAGAGAGCCAGTATCATCTCCGTTGTCAAGGGTCTTGAAGGACAAGTTGAGACAGCATTCAGGCTAAAAGAGATTTTGCAAGCTCAACTTGATACACTTCAGAAGAGGTTGTCAGATGAGTTTGATGCTCGTGCTCAGTCAGAGGTACAGATGGCAAGGCGTCTGGAAGCCTCGGAGGCATCGAAGGATACCCTTGAAAAGGAACTGGCTGAAACCCAACAAAACGCGCGAATTCTGCAAGAGGAAGTGGAACAGCTTCGAGAGGAAGTGGAGCAGCTTCGAGAGAAAGTTGCTTATGGCAACGGTCGAACAGCCGATCTGTGTATTCTGCTTGAAGACCAGCAGGCCACCAATCGAAAACTGACGGAGACCACTGCACGCCTTGAGAACGAAATTGAGATGGTGAATATTAACTATGATGCGGCCAAGAATGAACTCGATGCATTCAAGAATGCCGTGCATGACATACGTAGTGAGGCGACTCAAACCAGCGGGCGTGTTTGCCAGAAGTATCTTAAACCAGATGATGCAGGTAATATGAACCAAATTGCGAACCGTTTTAAGGCAAAGACTAAATCCTCACGAAAACGGTCGCAGCCTTCGTCCACTAAAGCCTAATTGGTGGCTATAACGAAATTACCTGAAGAGTGCCAGTTCAGGCATACGTGTATGCTACGAAGCAATTGAGTTTTAGTCAATCCAAGTGCACCTCCAACGACAGCCACAACCACTGCAAGTGAAGAAATCACATCAACACGATGATGTTTGGCATGGGCTAAAATGGCGGGGCTGTTCATGTGTTATATGCACAGATGTTGAACCGGTAGATTATCTTGTTAGCGGCAACAGAAATAACCGCTGCTGCCAATCAATAATCCTTTTCCCATTTGTTACACTCCGTTCTCAATTCTTGCTCTCTTATCTGCTATAACAACCTCGTTAATTATCTACCCCAGTACTTGCCAGAAATGCTTGGGCATTCGCTGGGCCATTTTCAATGCTCCGCTGGCCCCGGCAAAGACAGGCTCTTCCACACAAGTTATCGTGCCTCCGCCAAGTTCTTCCATACCTTGAGTAATAAGCGTTGTCAAACCAAACATTTGGCTTCCACCGCCGGCCAGTATTACGTTGGAACGAATGGTTTCTTGAAACTCCGGGTCATAAGTAGCGATCAGTTTCGCAATTGAACCAACTATACCAGGCACAACAACTCTGCAAGCCGTCCGCAACTCGTTGGTGATGTCGAAGTCTTTTGGCCGGCCTTCCACGGGAAAACGCGATGACACCCGGTCGGCGTGGTCTGAAACAAAACCGTACTGTTCTTTCAGTCTTCTGACCATATTGACATTGAATTGTGCCTTGGGGTATTTTTTGTGAATCAGACTTGAGAGCTTTTCGTCCACAAAATCGCCGGCCTCGTCCAAAGTAATCTGGTCTTGTTCTTCAGGAAGCGTCCCATGTAGGCGGCATAAATCGATTGTCCCTGCACCAATATCAATGATCAGAGCCCGGTCAAGAATATCCAGCCCATAAGCCACAGCAAAAGGTTCCGAGACGATCATAACCGCATTGAGTATCCCTCGAGCCGCATTAATAAGTATACGCTTGCTGGCAATACTGGCACGAGCCGGTGCGCCTATTACACCATAGACCGGCTGGCCAGGCTTTGGCCGGGTACGCTCCAAAAGGTGACGCACCAACTGTTGCGCAGCCACGAGATTCTTGTTCACGTCTTTTCCATTGCCGCTTTGTATTACCCCATGAGCCAATGGTCGGATCAGTTCTACAGAGAGACGGTGTTTGATCGCCAATTCCCCAAATAGTGGCTCGTTGCCCAATAACTCCTCAGAGATGTTATCTTTTGGATATCCAACATAGGTCGGAACCACCTCGCGGACTCCGTTACTGGCGGCTATCGATGCCCGTGAAGTGCCCAAGTCGATACCTACAAAAAGAGCTCCGTCTGCTGATGGAAGACCAAAAGAACTTTGGGTGATTGAACGTTCTTTACGGACTTGCTTTTTGGCCTTTTGTCCAACCTTTCTTTTTACGTTTTTTTTAGTCATCCTTTTCATCCTTTCTTTGTAACATTGCTAATACTGCACAATGATTATGAGTCTTCCCTGACAGCACTATCAAGCTTCGGCTTTTGTAGTACAAGATTCTGCTGAAAAATGTTTTCCAACACGGCTTTTTCATCATAATCAAGGGATGCGGCCGCTTTAACCGAATCCGTTACCTTCAACATATCTGATTCACCAATAGGACCATGGACGCTCAGTTCATTAATTCGAGTTCGCAATCGCTCACCGGCATCTATTATTGCGTTGGTCTGCTGCTTGTAATAGTCCTCTTGCTTTTTACGCCTGGTGATTTCGTCCTGGAGCTGTGCCTCTACAGTCATTAATTCGTCACTCTGTTGCTTTAGGCGCTGCTCAAGCTTATCACGGTGTTGCTCTAATTTGTCTTTTGACCGCTCACTTTCGCATATTTGCTCCCGGAGTTGCTCGTTTGCCGCCGACAGCTCGGCTGTCTGTTGCTTGAGCTTCTGCCCGACCTGCTCGTGTTCCGTGATCTGGCCCTGCAGTCTTGATTTGGCAGCTTCTAACGCCTCGGTCCGCTGCTTGAAATGTTCCTCTTGCTTTTTACGCTTGGTGTTTTCGTCTTGGAGTTGTACCCCTACAGTCGTTAATTTGTCACTCTGTTGCTTTAGGCGTTGCTCAAGCTTATCACGGTGTTGCTCTAATTTGTCTTTTGACCGCTCACTTTCGCATATTTGCTCCCGGAGTTGCTCGTTTGCCGCCGACAGCTCGGCTGTCTGTTGCTTGAGCTTCTGCCCGACCTGCTCGTGTTCCGTGATCTGGCCCTGCAGTCTTGATTTGGCAGCTTCTAACGCCTCGGTCCGCTGCTTGATGAGTTCCTCCATGTGGCAACGGTATTGTCTTAATTCACCCTCCGTACGTTCCTGCTTTGTGATATCTGTAGCAAAACCAACAAGTCCCATAGCCCTGCCCGCATCGTCGTTGAATACAACCATTAACATTTCCGTGAAAAATGGTGTTCCGTCTCTTCGGACATGGCCCAATCGGCCGGCGAATTGATTTCTCCGTTCTGCCTCCTCGATGCAAGGAATAACATCACTTGCCATCTGCTCTTCAGTATGGAATACACTAATCTGTTTGCCAATCAGTTCGTCCGTAGTCTTGTACCCATGCATCACGGCCCAAGCCGTATTGACGAACTGAATGACTCTGTTAAGGTCGAACACAACAATTCCCTCCCTCCCCCGTTCGGCGATCGTTATCAGATGCCGCAATGTCCGCCCGACCTGTTTGTGGATAGCAATTATATCTTGCATATGTTCACCGATTTCGCAAAAGAAGCTGTAATTTTAATATTTGCCAAGCATTGGCTTGGAAAACAAGATTCATTACGAAATTACCCTTAATGATTTCTGTTACACAGCATTATCAACAAGTTCCGGTTTCTGAATCGCAACATTCTGCCTGAAAATGTTTGTCAGTATTACTCTTTCCTCTTCATTCAGCAGGCTCACGTTTTCGACTGAAGCCATTGCTGCCAAGACAAGTGCTTCACGCTCAAGACCACGTCCGCTTAATTCCAAAATTCTCTTTTGAATAGCTTCTATGGTATCGGTCATAAGCCGCAGGCGTTCTTCAAGCTCAGCTATAGTGATTCTTTGCCCTGTGCCCTGTGAGTGTGCCAGCTCCTCGATGACAATTGTTCGAATATTTTTCCTCGAGGACAGGGGTCGCAGTTTTCCCATCAATTCTCTCAGGGCTTTTCGGGAAGAGACCAAGACGCTAAAACTTCCTCCAATGAATTTTCCCATGCCACAAGCGAAATAACGACAAACATTGGTGAAAGTCACGTTAACTCCAATAACACAATTAAAGACCTAAAAATAGATGGTGACAAGCCTTGGGTAACCTCAACTGGCCCGATTCGGTTTCCACTCGCCTCACCAAATCTTCGTTTATCCTTTCAAGTTCTCTTTCGATTGCCTCTCTTTCCTGTACGGGGGCTTTTTTCAGCCGTCCGACAAGTAAAAGCGTCTTGCTTACTTCTCTCAAAGTAGCAGCATTATAGAGCTTTTCGACCTCTTTAGCTATAGTATTACCAACATCGTCAAGTTTGCTCATTTCCTTGGCACACGGACAGTCCGGATCCAAAGCCTCTATCTCCTTACGGACTGCCTCAGTTACAAAGGTAATCATTTTACGTATTATCGTGTTCATGGAACTTATCAGTCAATTGCGTCGAAAATTGGTACATTTTGGTACGCACTCCTTTTGAGGCGAAAAAAGGGTTGACAGCATGTACGAGAAGCTTTTATATTACAACAACTTAGAATTTTTGGCGGCGTAGCTCAGTTGGTTAGAGCATGGGATTCATAAGCCCAGGGTCGTTGGTTCGAATCCAACCGCCGCTATTTTTATATTTTGGTGTCTTGATTTTTGGATTTCTGACGCCCCCATCGTCTAGTGGCCTAGGATATCAGGTTCTCATCCTGGAGACAGGGGT
>CAYTNN010000052.1:0-23642 GCA_964439135.1 uncultured Pirellulales bacterium | reverse complement strand
GTTCGATAGTAGAATTTGTCTTTTGACAGGTCTACGCTCCATGCGTATTCATTATCAATCCCTTCGAGTGCGACAAAATGGTTCTTTTTGGGAAAATGCAGGATGACCTGGCAGCCGCTCAGGCCCTTAAGAGTTTGAACATCAGTCCGGACCGCTCGGCAATACAAACCGGAACGCTGCACAAAATCCCTCATCGTATTGAGACTTGTCGCCCCGCCCGACCTGTCGACCATTTGAGCAAGCTGCTGATAATTTAAATCCTTGCCCAATTGCGATGCGGCATATTTCAATGCCGCCGTCGCGCAGTTCTGGGCCTGGATACCTTCGGATGCTGCATAATCCAACCTTTCAGTTAATAGCTGATCCGTATCGACTGTATATGAGTAGCGGTACAATGCTGGCTTACTGCTCACATCAGAGCGGTACTCTATTAACGCATCAGGTTCGTATTCAACGCTGACATTCCCGAGCGAAGGAGTATCACCACTAATTGAGGTGAAATCCCAGAAGTCAGTGGCTAAGAGTCTGTTGGTAAAAGTATCGTATTCTTCGATCAAGATCGTCATCGGAACCAGAACTCCCGAGACCAGCCGGTAGTTGTCGTATTTCCTGGAGATGATTTTATCAAGGCCATCTGTTGAATGGGAAATAACGGCATAATTTCTTCCCGCGTCCAGCACAAAGGACATTTCCGAACCATCTGAGTTATTCAGCGTCAAATGGATTTGCGTTTGCCCGTCGATATACTTCTCGATTGCGGAGGATGCTGCTGCGGATAGGTTCTTGTACGTATAAAGACCATATCCCCAGGGAATAAATCCTGCAGTCAATGGGCCATTGACTGCGTGTGGAACCGAGCCGGTAGTATCAACCATTGCCTGGTTGGCGGGCAGCGAATATCTCGTATACTTTTGGCCGTCCCATGAGAAGATACGCCTGGCGTTCCACTCGAGGTTGAATTGTTTAGTCATAAAATTATCTGCCAGGGCTGAGTTTGGTTTTACAGAATCTCTGCGAGAATCTACATTAATTTCCCAATAGAATCTGTTACCATCAAATTTTACGACAACTGTGGAATTCATGGTGAGTTCGTTGGATAACCGGTAACGAACGTTAAACGGGATTGCATCAAGCCTCATTTTGTGCAGTTCTTCAGTCAATTCCCGTTTGTCCGAACTGTTTTGATATTCCTGGATCGCCTTTGTGATTTCAGTGCTGATTGCGGTTGTGCTCGTTATTTTCGGTGCTCTGTACTCTTCATGGGTTGCCTCAATAGTACCGGCAGAAATCCATGTCTTCCTGGGCTGACTTGTCAGCTTCTGAAGGATCTGCAAAATCTCAGCTCTCTCCAGTTGCCTGTCTCCAAAAGCGATTCCGCTTAGAGAAAACAGGCACAAAATCGTTAATACATAATGTTTCGTTTTCATAACAACCTCCATACCTTTAATTGGGTTAATAAAACGGGTTTCCAGCAACTATTATTAAAAGAGCTAAATGTGCTTCTATCTCGTATAGCGTTTGTGAATCGGAAAATGTAGATGGTCTTTTTTGATATTTTTTAAAAAAAATAAAAAAAAACCGAAAATGCTCTTTTTCAGAGTAATAATGAGGTTAGAAATTCTGTTTGAACCCATGAATTGAACACTATCGGCAAAATTAAGATTTGAGCCCTATTTCACTGCGAATTAACTTAACTCGTTCTCAGGAAATAATTTAAGGCAATGAAAAGACTCACGATGACTAAAATCGCCAGGGCAAAGCTTAAACCGGGCGACAGGCCGAGAGCACTGGGGATGTATCCGAAGATTAATGCAATTGCCGCTACCGAAAGGCTATAAGGCAGTTGTGTACGAACATGCCGCATCAGCTCGCAGGAACTGGCGGTGGAACTTATAATTGTCGTATCGGAGATTGGTGAGCAATGATCGCCGAATATCGCACCATCCAGCACCGCTCCGAGGCTTATCATTGTGATTAATCCATACGTTTGCCCGTCCAGAGCAAAGGCAATTGGTATCGCTGTTGGGATCAAAATGGCCATTGTGCCCCAGCTCGTGCCTGTAGCGAATGAGGTTATTGAAGCGACGATAAACAGAATTGCGGGGAACCAGGATGGCGAAATTTTGTCTGCCAGAATTGTTGTCAGAAAATCTCCGGTCCCCAGGCTTTCACAGCAATTTTTAAGCGACCAGGCAAGAATCAGTATAAATGAGGGCATAATAGCCCGCTTAATACCCCGCTTAAAACACCTGAAAACGACGGGAAAACGCAACGACCCAAAAAATAGCCCGCAGAGCAAGGCCAGCGTCATACCAAAAATAGCGGCAGAAAAAAGGATAAGA
Source organism: uncultured Pirellulales bacterium (assembly GCA_964439135.1). Classification (GTDB taxonomy): domain Bacteria; phylum Planctomycetota; class Phycisphaerae; order Sedimentisphaerales; family Anaerobacaceae; genus JAFGPJ01. The sequence continues at coordinate 21,300 of CAYTNN010000052.1, read as the reverse complement.
TGGCTGTTTTCAGCGTTGCTGATAACCTCTCGCCAGTAAATCCAACTGAGCAATGAGCCGCCTTCCCGGAGCTTCGCGGGGCCATCGCCGTCGATCCAGAGGCCGCTCATATGAAATAGTATTAGTCCGCCCAGCGGCACAAGAGCATTGACCGCCCTGCCAGTCGGCCTTGTCGGCGAAGGCAGATCTTTACCGGCAGCGTCTTGCGATGTATTCTCCTGCTGTTCCAGACCCTGGTCGCCTGCCGCCGCCAGTTTCTCCGCCGTCTTCATCGGGCCAAAGTCCCGCTTGGCAATGATATGCACAAACACGAAAACAATCATCAACAGACAGTAAAAGCGATAACTCAGAGCATCGAAGAACATCGAATAGCCGGTTTTATCGATGCCCAGTTCCTGCCCGATATCGGCAAATAAACCGACCTCGTAGGCAATCCAGGTGCTCACAACCGCCAGACCTGAAACAGGTGCGCTGGTAGCATCCACAAGAAAGGCAAGCTTCTCCCGGCTGACGCGAAATCTGTCCGTAATGGGCTGCATCATCGAGCCGACGATGATTGCGTTCGCATAATCGTCGATAAAGCACAGCAGCCCCATTAAAGCCGTCGCCAACTGAGCGGACCTTCCGGTCTTAACCCACTTCAGGAGCCACAAGATAATCCCCCGAAAACCTCCCGAAGCCATAATTATCTCGATCATCATGAATATTGGCGGTATGAAAGCGAGTATCAGAAGGTTCGTGCCGCTTGTCACAGTGTCCGTGACACAGGTACTTATTGCTCTTAATCCTTGCTGCCAGGCATCAATACTTAACGGGGCCAGCGGAACCGAAGTGAGAAAACCACCTGCAACAATAGCAATCCCTAGGCTGAGCAGGACGTGATGCGTCAGAAAGGCCAGCAGGATAGCCAGCATGGGAGGAACAATACTGTACCACATGGCCGTTGAGGAATTTTCGTCACTGCGCGGGGAAAAAAATTCGAGCAAACCACATACGAGGCCCAAAATGATAATAACTATCGCAATTTTTTTGATTTTTTTCAACTTGTATCCCAAAAACACAACTACGAAATACAATTAAAACCTATACAAATCAAGAGCAAAACCAGCCGGAAAAGGAAATAGAATCTTTGCTGAATTATTTTCCACGTCTGGTTATAATGTTCTTACTGGAATGGAAGTCACTTATGAGCCCTTCAAGAGAAGAGGTGAAAACAATGCCGGATGCCCTGTCGGTTAGAACCGGACAAGAAAAAGATATAGATACGCTAGTCAAATTCAACATCGCATTGGCTCAGGAGACCGAGCAGAAACAGCTCTCGCCGCCAATAGTCACTAAGGGCGTGAAAATACTTTTCAAAAATCCGAAGCATGGTTTTTATGTTATCGCCGAAATAGCAGATGAAGTTGTCGGCTGCTGCATGGTTACTTATGAGTGGAGTGACTGGCGCTGCGGACTGTTCTGGTGGATTCAGAGTGTTTACGTCAAGCCGGAATTTCGCCGGCGAGGCATTTTCAGAAAGCTCTACGAATTCCTGAAAAAAAAGGCCTCGCACGAGCAAAACGTATGCGGATTTCGCCTCTATGTCGAGCAATCTAATCATACAGGCCAAAATACGTATGCAGGAGTCGGTATGAAGGAAAGCCCATACAAGTTCTATGAGGAGTCGTTTGAGGATTAGACAATGGCCATCGAAGCGGACTCTATCGCTGGGAAGCTTTCTTTATCTCATCACATATAGTTTCGATGAGCCGGGCTTCGTTCTCCTCAAATTCGCTCTTTATCTCTATTATTTCAACGAACGTGCTTTAGCATCGATTTCTTCCAATTTGAAACGTACACTCATGATAAAAGGTGATTCGCCTTTCATCCAGTGGCCGTAAGTAGTCGTGACAAATGTCCCGTCCGGCAGCAGCTCCAGGCCCGGATAGGCACAATCCGCCGCTTTGTGGTTGTCCATAAGCCGGACACGATATTGTCCCTCCCGGCCATTGACAATATCATCATATGTCCCCACCCATCCGACCCAGTCGCCCTTCGTCGGGCTTTCATGCGTTGTGTCACGGAAAGTAATAAACAGCCTTCCATCCGGCGCATACCGGCCGGTATGCCTGTCACCGGTCAATGCCCCGGGCAGCTCGACAGGCTCGGACCAGCTACGCCCTTCATCGTTGCTGAAAATGACAAAAGAATTATATTTCCGGCTGTTCTCCCACAGCAATAAAGCAATTTGTTTGCCGTCAGGCGACCTCACCGCTCCCGGCTCACATAAATGCGCCGCCGGATGTTCCGTTATCACCTCCGGCTGGCCCCAGGTCAGGCCTCCGTCCCTGGAAATCGTCTTGAAAACCTGGAATTTCGTTCTCTTGCCGGCACCGCGAAGGAAGCGGCCATCATCGTGAAACAGGGCCATGTAATCCCCATTTTTCAGCCGGACCAGAGAGGCCATCGCAACGACACCACCGAAATCTCCGATCGGCCGAAGCGGCGTCCACGCCCTGCCGTCATCCTCTGAGACCGCCATCCGGATAGGATACAATCCAGAAAACATAATGAGCCTTTTCTTGCCCTGCGAGTCGATTACCCGGTAGAGCGTGGGCACTTCCTGTGACGTCGCCCAGTTCTCCGGCACTGCCAGCCGCTCCGACCAGGTCAAACCGCCGTCAACGCTCTTTTTCATAACGACAGCACCTCGCCCGTGCCCTTTCGGGTAAACTGTAATTATGGTCTTATTATCCTCCAGCAGGACCGTCGTCGGATGGCCGAGATACTGGCCCGGCTCTTTGTCGACGACAATCTGGCGGTGAGTCTCGCCGGCCAGGTCAATCAGCGGGATTGAGTAACCCTTAGGCTTGCCGGCCCGCTCACCGGAGAATCCTGAGTTCGTGCTCACAAAACAAAAGGCTAAAATCGTTAAAAGATATTTTCGATTAAACATGCTAATTCCTTTTAATAGCTTCACATTTTAACATAGGTATTATGACATGATTTGTCAATTTCGTCACGTCTTTCTCATACATCCGGCTCTAAAAGTCAGTTTTAATCACTATTCCAATTGTCGGGAGAATGCGATATAATTTTCAAACGCTGCAAGATGTAAAAGAAGAATTCCTGTGTATAACCGAGTCGTGTGGGAATATATATTCGGGGAATGACTTGAAATGTTGCTGAGGAAGAACCATGTCAAACTATAGTCGCAGAGATTTCATGAAGGCTTCGGGGAGTATTCTGGGCGCTGCCGCTCTGAGTGGATTGACGTTGAGCTGCCATAGGAACGAAGTAGTGCTTGGCGAATGGGCCGGCTTCAACTACGCGATGTGCAACGAGAGCATGGCTGAATTAAGCTGGGCCGAGCAATGCCGAATTGTAAGTGATGCTGGTTATCGCGGAATCGAAATCGCAGCGTTTACTCTGGTTAAAAATGGTGTGCAGGAAATAACGCCGACCGGACGCAAAGAAATGGTCTCGACGATGAAAAACGCCGGTCTCGAATGTGTCGGACTGCATTGGCTGCTGGCTCCGCCGCCAAAAGGATTGCATTTTACGACGCCCGATGCCGCCGTCCGGCGGAAAACTGTAGCGTACCTTGATACTCTGATCGATTTCTGCGGCGACCTCGGCGGCTCTTATATGATTTTCGGTTCTCCGAAGCAGCGTGATACGAGGGGCATTTCCGTTGGGCAGGCAAAAAAATATTTCGCCGAAGGCCTGGCGGCGGTTGCCAACCACGCTCAGCGGCGGGGTATAGAAATTCTTATCGAACCTTTGGGAAACAGAACGACCGATGTTGTCAATACTCTGGCGGAAGCGTCGCAACTGGCCGGGCAGGTCAACCACCCGGCGATTGGGATTATGTTCGACTTCAATAATACAGTTGACGAAACCGAGCCGTTTGATGTCCTGCTCAGGAAGTACCACAAGAATATCCATCACGTCCACGTACAGGAAATGGGCGGCAAACACCTCGGCACGGGAACTGCCGTAAACGACTACGTGAAGGCATTTCAGGTGCTGAAAAATATGCGATACAATCGCTGGATTTCTCTCGAAGTATTTGATTTTTCGCCCGGCGGCAAAACAATCGCCGAAGAGTCAATGAGGACATTGAAACAAATTGAAGGCAAATTAACTTAGTTGTCATGAAAAATTCATTTTATCAGAGGTCAAGACAATGAAAATCAAACTTTTCTTATTACTCTTTGCTATCGCCTGTGTTTTTAGCTCTACTGACATTCTGCCTGCATCTGAAACTCAAAAGGATTTTTCGCCAAAACCGGATGAGCGGCAATTGCCCGCCGCGATGCACTCGGAAATGAAAGAGCTGCCCAGCATAACGGTCGGAAAAGAAAATGCTCACATAACAGGCAGTGACAACCGTGCACTGCAGGCGGCAGTCGATTATATCGCCGGCCTTGGAAGCGGAATAGTGGAGATCGGCGAAGGTCAGTACGTGATGTATGATTCGCTGCATCTGCGTGCTAACGTGACTGTCAGAGGCAAGAAAGGCAAAACGATCCTGCGAAAAGCCGATGGGACAGTCTGCCCACTGGCCCTTGACGGCGACTTCGGCGAGCAGCAGTTCACTGTTGAGGACCCGGCAGGCTTTGAGGTCGGCTACGGCGTTGCGATTTGGGACGACCGCGCAGGAGGATTCCACACCACTGTCGCCCGCATCACGGGGCGAAACGGCAACACGTTCTCGATTGACAAACCGTTTATGGCCGACTGCATGGTCGCCAACAAGGCAAAAGCGGCGACGGTTTTCCCAGTCATAAGCGGCTACAACATCGAAGGTGCACGTCTCGAAGGTCTCACAATTGACGGCAATAAAGAGTCCAACGTTTACCTGAACGGCTGCCGGGGTGCCGGAATATTTCTGTACCGCGCCTTCGGTACGGTCATCGAAGACTGCACGGTGCGCAACTATAACGGCGACGGCATCAGCTTTCAGCAGTCCAACGATGTCACCGTAGTACGCTGCATCAGTGAAAATAACAACTATCTCGGCATCCATCCGGGCAGCGGCTCCCAGCGGCCGCAGGTGCGAAATTGCCTCGCCAGCAATAACGGAACCGACGGCCTGTTTTTGTGCTGGCGGGTCCGGCACGGCTCATTCACGAATAATGTTCTTCAAGGCAATCATCGATTCGGCATCTCCATCGGGCACAAAGATTCCGACAACATTTTGAGCCGGAATGTTGTCCGCTCGAACCACCAGGACGGCGTGTTCTTCCGCAACGAATCTCTGGGCATGGCGGCCCACCGCAACCGCCTGGAGGATAACGTCATCGAGAACAACGGCGTCGAGCAGGAAGCGGCGGGAATCCGAATCCGGGGATATACCAACGACCTGGTCTTCAAAAATAATATCATTCGCGACACGCGAAGCGGCGAGGCGCAAAAACAGACCGTCGGAATCCGTATCGAAGAGCACGTAGGGCAAATTACCCTCGACGGCAATAAAATCACCGCCAAAACAGCAATCGACGACCGGCGCCCTGAGAAATAGCAGCTCGTTTAGGAGAACGACATATGAGAAATTTGAAATTAAATCCGACACCTTTAGGCCGGTTATTTTTCCTGATAATTCTTTTCTGCCTTGTTCCGATATTTGACAATGCCCTCCCGGCCGATAGTACAACAAAAAATAGCGGCAGGAAAAAAGGCTATGTCACAATCGCCACAATCGGCTCGGGTTCGGTATCGGTCGCTGCCGACGCTGAGCCGCAGAAAGTTGTTGAAAGAATGATCGCCCACTGGAAAAGGCAATTTGCGCAGGTTCTGCCGGACCAGCCCGATCTGATTGTCGTGCCGGAGGCTTGCGACCGGCCGGGCGGATTCGGCGCCGAGAAGCTGCTAGAATACTACAAGGTTCGTAAAGACCAGGTCCAGCAATTCTTTGCCCGCACCGCGCGCGAGAATAACTGCTATATCGTCTATTCGGCGTATCGAATTATGCCGGACGGCAGCCGGAGGAATTCAAGCGTTTTGATCGACCGAAAGGGAAACGTCGCCGGAATTTACAACAAGAATCATCCGACAATCGGCGAGATCGAAAAGGGAACGCTCTGCGGCAAAGAGGCTCCCATCATCGAGTGTGATTTCGGCCGGGTCGCAATGGCGATCTGTTTCGACCTGAATTTCGACGAATTGAGATTGAAATACGCGAAGGCCAAACCGGACCTTATCATTTTTTCATCGATGTACCACGGGGGACTGATGCAGAGCTATTGGGCTTATTCCTGCCGGTGCCATTTTGTCGGGGCGATTGCCGGCAGCGCGACACCGTCTGAAATTCGCAATCCCATTGGACAGATCATCACGTCAACCACGAATTACTTTAATTTTGCCGTCGCCAGGGTGAACCTGGATTGCAAGCTGGCGCACCTGGATTATAACTGGGAGCGGCTGCGTAAATTGAAAGCTAAATATGGGCCCAAAGTCACAATCTCCGACCCGGGCTGCCTGGGATCGATCCTGATTTCCAGTGAGCACGAAACGGTCGGCGTCGACGAGATGATTAAGGAATTTGAAATCGAACTATTGGATGATTACTTCGCCAGGGCACTGGCATACCGGCACAAGCCGGGAAATATGGAAAAGTAGGAGATGCACATAATGCGAATCCCCAAAACAATAATAACATTGTTGACAGTTCTATCTCTAACCTTGACTGCGACCGCGGCCGCTGCGGAAAATTGGATGCAGTTCAAGTACGATTCCAGGCACTCGGGCAACGTGCCGGACAGAAGCGTGACGACGCCTCTCGGCCTTCTTGGTGCCGTTCCACTGACGGATGCCGTCTTTACCTCGCCGGTCGTTGCGGACGGACGTGTGTATGTCGTGGACGGCTCGGGAGTCGTTTTCTGCATCGATGCGTCCACGCTCGACGTCTTGTGGAAGTTCGATACCGGAGCCGGCAAAACCAACTGCAATAACATCTCGTCACCGGCCATAGCCGGGCGCTACCTGCACGTCGGATCGATGGCAGGTGCTTACTTCGTACTGGATAAAGACAGCGGGAACGTGATCAAGAAAATTTCATGCGGCGAGCCAATCTTCACTACACCCGTACTGGCTAACGACCGTGTATATTTCGCCACGCTCGGCTCGCAAATCTATGCTCTCGAACCGGATGGAACCGTCTGCTGGAAGTGGGATTTCGTAAGGGAGATTCTCGGATTCGAAGGCGACCGCTGGAGCGGGGAAGAATGGTGCAAGTACAAATCCGGAAGGGTGACATGGCGCGACCAGTTTTGCTGTTCGGGCAATATTGTCGTCCACGGCAAGCTGCTTGTAATTCCCGCAGGCTCGGCAATCTGTCTTCAAGACAAGGGCAGCCGCGCCGAGCTTCGAGAAATGGCGGACGTGCCGTCCTACGCGGGCTCGGAGAAGCCGGCTACATTCGGACTGAGTATAAGCGAGGACGGTTTGGTATATCGGCAGTGGCACCGGCGAGACAACACGGGCAGAGTCGAAATAATTCCACTGCCCGGCAGCGGTGGCAAGCTCGACTATGTCCCCGGAACGGTCACTGAGATAAATCGACCGGGCTCGCTTAGCTTCTGCTCGGTTAGCATTCGCGGCCGGGACGTTTACCGCTGCCGGCCCGAAGAGGATTACGGATTTTGCAAGCACTCTCCCGGCAGGGAAAAGGCCCAATATCTTGGAGGCTATCCATCGATTGCCTCGCCGATTCTTCTTCGCGATAAGGCAGTATACGGTGGCCTGGACGGCGGCCTTTATGTTGTCCCGCTGTCCGGGAGCGGTAACGTGTGGTCGTTTAAGACCGCCTTTGGAAAAGCAATCTCCGCGCCGGCGGCTGTCTGCGATGGTCGAGTCTATTTCGGTTGCGAAGACGGGTATTTGTACATCCTCGGGCCGGGCGGGAAAGCGCCGCTGCCCTCCAAAGACCTTCAACTGCAAAAGATCAGGAGCCCGCTTACAAGCAGCCTGGCCGATGCGAAATACGACTGGTTCACGAATTTCGGCAATCTGGCAAGTACTAACGCGAACGATCAGGGCCTGAAACCTCCTCTTAAAGTCAAGTGGATTCGACGCTACGAGGGTACCTTCAAGCACATACCCGTCTGCGGGGGCGGCCGGATGTACACGCATACCTCCGAGGGACAGATCTTCGCCGTCGAGCAGGAAACGGGCAGGCTCCTGTGGCGGCGGTACTGGCCCGGCGTACACGTCTCTTTTACCGGCATAATCTACCATAACGAACGCCTGCTCGTTCCTCAGGCGGGGATGAAACAATCGCAAATGCGATGCCTTGACGCCGCCACGGGGGAGCTGCTCTGGGAAGCGCCGTTTACAGGCTCGCCAAGCTGGAGCCGGCAGCAGCCGCCGGTTATCTATAAGAACCTTGCGATTTATGTATACGGTTCGGGAAAATATGCACCGCAAGGGACGGAAAAGGCCTATCTCCAGAAAGGCGAACCTGTCGAGGCGGCCGATGGCGCCGAGATTATGAGCTGGATTTACGGCCATGACAATCCGTACTATCCCAAAGACAATTTACCATTTGTGAGGGCGTGGGACATCGAGACCGGTAAAGAAGTCTGGACCATCGATTTCTCGCAGTTCGGCTCGGGCGGCAATGATTCCGGCCTGGCTCTGATGGATAATACGCTTTATTACTCGACCTTCTTCGGATATGCGCCAAAAAGAAAGGACGGCCAGCCTAAATCAAGAGGACTTACAGCCGCGATCGAACCTATGACCGGGCAGGTAATCTGGCTGACAACGAAGCACTATGTCACTGCCGGCTGCACGATCTCCGCCGATAGCGGCAGGCTGTATCTGGGCGGATACAATCCACCGACCGAGAAAACACAAAACCGTTATGTGATGTGTCTGGATGCGGAGAGCGGCTCGTTGATCTGGCAGTCAGAGCCGGTCGGCAAGGCGGTTAATGTCGTGACAATCGGCAGAAATCTCCTGTTCACTCACGGCTCAACCGGTCAGCCGAGCTATCTGATCGACAAGCAAACGGGAAAGATTCTGTCCTCCTTCGACAAGAAATATGCATGCACCCGGTTCACAATGTCTGAGCCCTACATAATGGGTTCCAACATGGATCTGATTGATACCACGGACGGCAACAGGATGGTGTCCTCCGGGCCTTGTGTGGATGTGCGGGAATGTGTTGGCGGAATCGTATCCAACGGCCGGCTCTTCTACACATCCCAGGCAAGCGGCCTGCAGGTTTCACAGGTTTTCGGAGCCGAAGCCGGCTCGTGGACGGTCCCGTGGGAGCATTGAATCGATTGATTGAAAAATGCTGCAATCACTGTTTCGATTGCAGCTCACGAGCGATTCTCTCGACCTGTGCCCATACACGGAGAAAGTTGTCGGAGCAGATTTTTTTGATGTCTTCTTCCGAGCGGCCTTTTTTCAAAAGCTCGTAGATAAGGTTCGGATAGCAGGATGCATCCTCCAGACCGACAGGCAGGTTGTCACCGACTCCGTCGAAATCGGAGCCCAGGCCGACGTAATCGATCCCAACCAGCTCAATCACATGCTCGATATGCGAAGCAACATCTGAAACATGCACCCTTCGCAGCGGGTGCTCTCGCTTGAACTTTTCGGTGTAATCGGCTTTCTCCTGACCTTCCAGATTGTGGGCCTCGATATATTCGTTCAAACTTTTTTTGAGTTCCGCGGCCTGTTGGTTGACCTTTCTGTCGATGAACATCGATCCGAAATTCATCTGAATCACTCCACCCTTTTCCGCGAGCAGCTTTATCATTTCATCGCTCATATTCCGTTCGTAGCCGGGGACAAAATGGCGGCAGGATGAGTGCGTCGCAACTACAGGGGCCTTTGAATGCTCAATGATCTGATAGAATGTGTCGTCTGAGACATGCGAAACATCGACAATCATCCCGAGGCGATTCATTTCCGAGACGACTTTCACGCCGAAAGGGCTCAGGCCGTTCCACTTGCGCTCGGGATCGAAAGACGAATCACAAATATGATTGGCCTTTGAGTGTGCAAGCGTCACGTAGCTGATGCCGCGATCATGAAAGTGTTTCAAATTGGTGAGATTGCCTTCGAGACACGATCCGTTTTCTATTCCCATAGCGAGAGATATACTGCCATGACCAAACTGCTTTTTCACATCCGCAACCAATCCGGCCATCACAAATTTTTCAGGCCAGGTCCGGGCAAAACCTTCGACCATATCAATCGTCTCATCGGCAAAGGAATAGGCTTTCCCGGTCCCCTCATATTCAGCGGGAACGTAGACGGCCATAAAAGCCACGTCAAGCCCTCCCTTTCTCGCCCTCGGATAGTCGAAATCTCCCCCTGCCGTTCTTTCTGATATATCCTCCATCTTTTTTTTCAGACGATAAGGCACATCCATGTGGGTATCGATAATCATATATTTCTGAGCCAACTCTTCCGCCTTATTTTTCAGCTTCAACTCAATATCTCCCATCTTTTCCGTTTGTCCCGGGCAAGCAGCAACAATCGCAGTAAGCATTATAATTGCAGCTCGCAACGGTAGTCTTTTATTCCGGTTCATAGTACACGTACTATCCAAATCATACCTAATCGCCGCCTGCCTTGAGAATAGTCGATTTGAAAGACTGATTTTCAAATAGCTGCCTGGCAAGCATGGCATATCCCTGTCCCAACGGATGGCTGGCATCACGATAGAACTCGCTGGGCAGCACCGGTGGGACACAATAGGCAACGTTGTTTTGCCGGAGCCACATCTGGATTTCACTTTTCATCTTCTGGTAGGTCTTGTAGCTGTCCGGCTTCAACATGTGTTCATTAAAAGGACCGACCACAACAAAGACTGTATTTTTTCTTGCCTTCAAAAAATCAATCGTCTGCCGGAAGAATCGCCATTGCAGCGATTGTGCCGGCTCGACCCACTGAAAATCTTCCTGGGCGATGCCTTTCTCGGTCCAGGAAACATTCTCCTGCAAATTGTCTTGCGAAACGGGAAGTTCGAGCGTAACGGCGGCCAAAGGATTCTCATAAGGGTGCTCCAGCGTCCAGTTCGGAAGGTCCATATTCTCGAAATAGACGATTCGCAAATGGGACGCCCAACCAAAAAACGGCACGTATCGCTCCACTGCAGCGGAGAACCGTTTGGAAAAAGAATCCTTATAGCAGGGAATCTTCGGAAAAAACTGCGGCACCAGTTTCGGATGGTTGAAATGGAACTCCTTTTCGGTCTGCAGGTCGTGCTTTGCCGAGCTCATCCATAAGGGATTAAATTGTATAATCACGTTCTTACCCGAAATGTCCCGGCCGTAGTACCTGAGCAGTCCCCCCAGCGCCCCGGGATGAAAACCGTCCACTCCCAGGTTGGCGAAGCTGTCCCTCCCGGCGTTTTGATTGAGATAGTGCGACAGCGTATTGTCACTGGAGACATAATGTCCCCAAATAACAGAATCCCCAACTACGAGCGTCTCGTACTTCGAGCAGGCCCATCGGCAATAACGGCCGTACAGCCAGTAATCGTTGCCCAACGTGTACGGCAGCCGGTAGTCGGTGCCGGGATCGAACTTTTCAATCCTTCCCCAGAGCGACGGACCAAGACAAAGTAACGCCGAACAGATGATCGCAGCGATGATCCATTCGAGCCCTGATAATCGTATATTATTGGAGCTAAACGGAGTCCTGGCCTCGTTCGCCTTTTTCATGATCTTGTCTCTTTTTGTGTCGTTGTATTTCATATTAGATCGATCAAAACTGCAAATAGATAAATCCCTGTTCACTCGAAGGGGCAAAAACAGCTAAGTAAAGAATCATCCCTACAACGATTCCGATGCGCACGGGCGCCAGGTCAAAAATCCATCTGAGCCTGGATTCATACGCAAACTGATAAAGCCAGACAATAAGAACTAGAATTAAAGCCCAAACGGGACAATTGGGATTCGCCCATCCGGAGCTGAATATTCTTGTTATGATTAACCATGCATCACCGATGCTTTCGGCCCGGAAGAAAATCCACGCGAACGTTACGAAGGCGAACACGAGCAATTGCTTGACCAATTTCGGCACCTTATCCCTGTAGAACGGCGTTCTTTCCAGCTCACGCGTCACAAAGCGTCCGAGAGCATGCACCGCGCCCCAGATGACGAACGTCCAGGCCGCACCGTGCCACAAGCCGGAAATCACCATGGTCAGGAACATATTTCTGTATGTGCCGATAGTGCCTTTGCGGTTGCCTCCAAGCGGAATATAAACGTAGTCCTTGAACCACGAGGAAAGGCTGATGTGCCACCTCGCCCAGAAATCGCCCAGGCCGGTTGCCAGGTATGGATTGTTGAAATTCAGCATCAGGTTGAAACCCATCATCCGCGCCACGCCCCGTGCCATGTCGGTATAGCCGCTGAAGTCGAAGTATATCTGCCAGCAGAACAAAAACGTCGCCAGGATCAATGCGGGCGACTGATACTGGTCAGGAGCAGCGTAGATATTATCCACGTAAAGGGACAGGTAATCAGCAAGGGCGACCTTTTTGAACATTCCCACGACAAATAATGACAGCCCATCGGCAATATCCTGTGTTGTAACTTTGGGTACCTTGTGCAACTGGGGCAGCAGGTTCTTTGCCCGTTCGATCGGCCCGGCCAGCAGCCGAGGAAAGAGCGAGACAAAGGCCGCGTATGCGATGAGGCTGTTTTCTCTTTCCATGTTGCCGCGATAATAATCGATGGTATAGCTCATCGACTGAAAAACATAGAACGATATGCCGATAGGCAAGAGAAAACCGGGCTCGGGAATGGCGTACGAGACGTGCAATGACGACAAGAGCACGTTCAGGTTCTCAGTAACGAAACCGCCATATTTAAAAAAGCCCAGCAGCCCGATATTGTTAATGATGCTGATAGAAAGCCACATCTTTCTGTGCCGGCTTTTGGCCATTATCGTAACCACGGTATAGTCAAGCAGCGTCGAATAGCCGATGAGAATCAGATACAGAGGATTGAAGCAGGCGTAGAAGAAATAGGAAGCGGCCAGGAGCCACGGGAGCCTGAACCTGGTGCCTTTAAGAGCTAAATAAACCGGATAGAAAACCAGGAAGAAAATTGCAAACGGCCATGTGTGAAACAGCATCTCGTGACTTTCTATTGCATCAATACGCGAATGTGTGCTTCAACGGACGCGGCAAGACCTTCCAGGCCGTAGCCGCCTTCGAGAACGGAAACCAGCCGGCCCGCACAGCACTTCTCGGCTATACTTTTGGTAATCTGCGTCAGTTTCGCAAATCCCTGCTCGGTGACTTTCATACCGCCAAGCAGATCGCCCTCGTGTGCGTCGAACCCGGCGGAGACAAGAACGAAGTCCGGAGCAAACGAAGAGGCAGCAGGCACCAGTTTCTCTTCAAACGCTTTGACGTAGCTCTCGTCTCCGGAACCGGCCGGCAGCGGGACATTAATGTTGGTATGCAGGCCTTTTCCGCTGCCCTGTTCCGCCTGGCTCCCACTGCCCGGATAGAAGGGGTACTGGTGAACGCCGAAGTAAAGCACGTTAGGGTCATCGTAAAACGCCGCCTGCGTTCCGTTGCCGTGGTGCACGTCCCAGTCCACGATGAGGACTTTCGGCAGGCTGTATTTCTCCTGGATGTATTTCGTGCCGATGGCTACGTTATTAAATATACAGAATCCCATCGCTCGATTTTCAAGGGCGTGATGACCGGGCGGGCGGACAGCACAGAAAACGTTAGTGACTTTCTGCTCCATTACAGCATCGATTGCGGTGAGCACTCCCCCCGCCGCCATTACCGCAGCTTCATAAGACTTTCGCGATATAGGAACATCCCCGCTATCCAGATACCCGGCACCGTTTTCAGAGCTGCTCCTCGCCCGGTCAATATACTCGGGAGCATGAACCGTCTCGATCCAGTGCCGGTCGGCCGGCGAGGGTTTCAGTTCGAGAAGTTGAGAATAGAGTCCTGAGGCCTTAAGCCGTTCGATTATCCGGACAAGCCTCTCGGGAGATTCGGGATGACCGGGGGTGGTTTTATGCTCGATGTATATATCATCATAAACCAGTCCCGTTTTAGCCGTGTTTTGCGTTTGTTTTTCACTATTCATTTTTGGCTCGCTTGATACATTGTCAGGTGCGTTTCTGACACACCTAAATCCGATGGCGTCACTTGCCAGGCACGTATCGTCGATGGATGGATCGCTTGAGCGATACGCAGACCGGCACGTCTCGGCGCTCGACTTCCAGGACCCGCCGCGCAGGACCCTTTCCTTCCCCTCTTTCGGCCCTCTTGGGTCTTTCTCGGAGCTTTGGCTGTAATAATTCCCGGCATACAAATCATTACACCATTCCGCCACGTTCCCATGCATGTCGTATAGGCCCCACGGATTGGGCTGCTTTTGCCCGCCCGGATGGGTCTTTCCGGTTGAGTTGTCAACGCACCAGCCAAAGGTTCTCAGCTTTGCTTTATTGTTGCCAAAGCTGTACTCCGTGCTTGTTCCCGCCCGGCAGGCATACTCCCATTCGGCCTCGGTGGGCGGTCTGTATCCGTTGGCGGCAAAGTTGCAGTCCCAGGTTTCTTCATCATAGCAGGGCTCAAGCCCTTCTGCAAGCGACCGTTCATTGCAGTACATGGTTGCATCCGTCCAGTTGATCTGCTCTAAAGGATTGTCCGGATTCTTGAAGTGAGAAGGATCTGGCAGTTGATACTTTTTGAACTGATCCTGTGTCACTTCGTAAACGTCCATCCAGAACGGGCTGACCCACACTTTGTGCACGGGCCTCTCGTCGGATCCTCCTTTCTCGCTTCCCATCTCGAACCACCCGCCCGGAACAGCAACCATTTCTATGCCGGACTTCGTCGTGATAACCTTTGGCCTCTTTGGAGTTCCATAGTCATCGACTTTTTTACAGGATATCCCAAAGAGAATAAATGGAATCAAAAACAGGATTTCTGCTGTCAGTTTCATAGGTCTATCTCTCACTCACAATCCCTCGCTTTTCTCTTTAAGGCTTGGATTCGGAGGCCGGCGGAATCCAGTCATAATCCCAGTGATGGCCGACCCATCCAGGCGGACTGATAGTGATGGTTTTGCCGTCAGCAACACGAAGAATACAGAGAGGACTATGTACTCTCCAACTGCCGTTTGAAGGAATCTTAACGTATGCTATATATCGCCCGCAGTGCGACCACCGACCACAAGGATCTTGACCCATGACTTCCGCATTGTCCGGCGGACTGATTATTCTACCGTCGGTGCCATCTGGCAGAGATGGGTCAAACTTGCGAATAGCGATGCCCCCGCCGGCGTTCCAGCACATCCATTTGCCGTCGGGAGAGAAGGCGGGATGACACTCGCCGAAATCCCCGGGATAATTTGGCATCTTTCGTATCTCACCTCCCTTTGACGACATGAAATCTATCGTATATTGGCGGCCAAGGTAGTTGCGAATTTCAAAAATGAACCACTCGCCGTCGGAGGTCATATCCACAAGCCACACGTTTTGCTTTACGGGGATGGGAACGCTTCTGTGCCCGGTGCGGATGTTCGTATAGACAATGCCCTCGCGGCCGCACTGAACGGTGCTACTGCTGTCCGGTGTCCAGACATAATCTCCGTCGATTTTCTTCGTCTTGAGGGTTCTGGCGTCCACAAGATACTTGCCCTGGTTATAAGTGAAGAACTCTCCGTTTGGAGACGTGCGAGGTGCGCGTTCGTCCTCGTGTGGTGTGTTGGTGAATTGCGTCAGTCCGGTCCCGTCGGCGTTGATAATGTACAGATCTTGCGAAAGGGTTTCCCCTTTCGATTCGTCAGGACTTCTCGGATGAATGGAAATGACGAGTCGATATCCCGTCCTTTGCAGCTCTTCCTTCAGATCCTGAACCCTCGGCCTGGCAAACGGGTTACAAAGCACCGGCATTTGCCATTTTGCTCTAATTGACTGTTTTTCTTCGCCGTGACACATTGCAGCAATGCCAAACGCCAACAGCAATGTAATCTTTGAGTAAACGTTCATATTTTTCGCCCCAAGAAATATGTTTGTAGATTACAACTGTTTTTCCCAAAGTCAAGAGCATTTTCCAGGGCTTTCAGAGTTCCGCCGAAACTCGCACAAACCTTCGACGATACTCCTATGTCTGCAGACTCCGATTTGGCCACTGTAATGTTGTCGAAAAGCGCATTGAGGTCCTAATCTTGATCTTTTTGAAGCAAGATGCTTTGAGGCGCATTTCTTGCACAACGGAATCCCATACTATCCATAACACAAGCATCTACAAAGCTGCAATTCTCGCCAGCACGCCAGGACGAGCGAAGACTGCCTATGCGGTCCTGCCATCCTCCGCCGCGCAAAACCTTTATATCTCCTTCCTCAGGTCCTCGGGGGTTCTTTGACGGGCTTGTCTTATAGTAGTTTTCGCTATATACATCATTGCACCATTCGGCAACATTACCGTACATGTCATAAAGTCCCCATTGGTTAGGTTGTTTTTGCCCCGCAACGTGAGTCTTCCTGGACGAGTTGCCATCGTACCATGCGTGTTTTTTCAGTGCGCGCGGGCCACTGCCGAAATAGTAATCTCTTTCCGTCCCTGCACGACATGCGTATTCCCATTCCGCCTCCGTGGGAAGCCGGTATCCATTCGCCTCGAAATTGCACTGCCATTTCTCATCTTTCTTATCATAACAAGGATCGAGACCCTCGGCCCTGGAACGGAGATTACAATACAAAACGGCGTCCGTCCAAGTTACCGTATCTACGGGTCTGCCGGAGCCCTTAAAGGAGGAGGGATTGGCTCCGACTAACTTAGTGTATTGCTCCTGGATCACTTCATATCTGTCCATGAGGAAAGAATCGATCCACACCCTGTGTGCGGGAGCTTCGTCGGGCGCCCCCTTGGCACTTCCCATCTCGAACCAGCCGGCGGGAATAACGACCATTTCTATGCCGGTTTTGGTTTTGACCAAAGGAGGCTTGCTGCCGGTCTGCTCGCTGCGTCGGCATCCGGTGCCGGCGGGCAACATCAGCAACAGGCAAACGATTCCTGTTGTCACTTGAGTTAATCGCATTCGCATCGGCTCGATTCCTGAATAACACCTTTTCATTTTTTTAACGATTCGTCGCCCGCACCGGGACCCAATCAGGCTCCTTGTTCTGGTTTCCGTCGGTCGTGACCTGCACCCATGTCCCGTCCAGATCGCTGACGCAGATATTCCATCCCGGGGCCTTGCCGCCTACCTGTTCGTTCGCCTCCGGGCCGTAACTGAAGGTGATGTACTTGCCGTCCGGCGAAAAGTCCGTATGATACACCTCACATTCTTTTTCACAGGTGACAATGATATGAACATCAGTCACCTTAGGCTCTGAGGAGGCCAGGTCAATGTTGCCCACGCACAAATCCCAGTCAGTTGCTCCCCATGTGATCTGTCTGCCGTCGAACTTGGAGTCAGGCCGGCAGCCTGTGACTTTGAACTTCGTCAGGTCGAACACACCATTTCCATCCGCTTCGATCGCGAGGATGGCGTGTTCATAACCCATGCCGCCGTGGACGGTCGCAAGAAACCAGTTACCGTCAGGCGAGTAGCAGATATTGTAGAGATGGTGCAGGCCCTTGTTCGGGTGTTCTTTGTGTTTGCGGGTTTCAAGATCGTAAAAGAAAATCCCCTTCGTGGCATAATCTTTGGCCGAATAGCGTTCGAATTCTCCCTTGAGATAGGCGATGGTCTTGCCGTCGGGACTCCAGCATCCCTGCCGGGCGTTGTCGGCCACTTTGGTCCGCCCGGAGCCGTCTATGTTCATATAATAGACGTTCCGTACTTTCTCGCCGTTCACCATCTCGTCAGCGACAAAGCTGATTTTGCCGCCGTCCGGGGACGCATGAGGATACATCTCATCGACATCGGGACTGCGCGTGAGATTCACAGGATTCGAACCGTCGGCATTAATCAAATACAGATCCCAGTTTTTCTTGCCGTCGGTCTCGCGGTAGCTCTCGTACACAATCTTAAACGGGATATCCGTGAGCTTCAGCGCAGTTTTTGGTGACGGGACTTTTTTCCGCTCCACCTGGCCCTGCTGTGATTGGCAGAGAGCTTCATTCATTAGTAAAAGGCTCAGCAATAGAACCAAAACGATACGGATTGTTCCCTCAGATACCTTACGTATCTCGGTGCAGCACTGATTTTTCATATTTTCTCCTTTATTCAGTGGTTGTTGATGGGATCGGTACCCAATCGGGTTCTTTGTTGTGGCTGCCGTCCGTGGTAATTTTGACCCATTTCCCTGTCAGATCGGTTACGCAGATATTCCAGCCCCTTGCTTTACCCCCTACCTGCTGTCCGCCGCTGGAGGGGCCGAAGCTGAACGCAATATACTTTCCGTCCGGCGAGAAGTCCACGTAATAAACTTTCGCCGCACGCAGACATTCGACAATTTTTTGCACATTATAAACTTTGGGCTCGGGGCCGGACAGGTCAATATCGCCCACACACAAATCCCAGTCCGTTTCACCCCATGTCATTCTTTTGCCGTCACGGCTGAGGTCCGGCCTGCATCCTCTGACCCCCCACTTCTCCAGATCAAAGACCCTTGTCCCATCGGCATCGAAAGCCAGAACGGTATCGCTGTATTCCATGCCCCCATGCACGGCAGCGAAAAACCAGTTGCCGTCGGGCGACCAGCAGATCGCGTAAATGTGATGCAGGGATGTATTCGGATGCGGTTTATGCTCGGCGCTCTGCAGATTGTAAATAACAAGCTCCGATGTCGCATACTCTCTCGTGCTGTAGCGATCGTACTCTCCCCGCAGATACGCGATGCTTTCGCCGTCAGGACTCCAGCACGCCTGGCGGGCGTTTGTAGCGACCTTGACCCTTCCGGTCCCGTCGATATTCATATAATAGACACTACGAACCTTATCTCTTCCTCTTCCCTCATCAACAACGAAACTGATCTTAGTGCCGTCAGGGGAAGCGTGAGGATACATCTCATCAAGGTCGGGCGTTCGGGTAAGATTGACCTGATCCGAGCCGTCGGCATTCATCTGGTACAACTCCCAGTTCTCTACGCCGTCGGTATCACGATAGGTTTCGAATAATATCTTAAAAGGAATTTCCCCAAGATCAATCTCCTCACGCGGATAGGGCATCTTTTTCAACCTTTGCCTGCTTTCGGTTTGTGGGCCACAAAATGCTTCACCGATCACACCTAAAACCAGCAGCGAAGACAAAAAAATGATGGCACCTGTTCCATAAAACCTATTCGATGTGACGCTGTAATGCTTGCCCATGTAACCTCATTCTACCTAATTATATACATCAACCTCTCACAAAGAAGTATATCGAATTCGATACGGATAGCAAGAATACAATTGCATTTGCCGGACAAAAATGCCGGATAATAAAACGCAACTTTCAGAGCATGTTTTCGGCAGGAGAAAGCCTTTTGTAGGTGGCGGCGATTGTTTCGTAGAGGATGTTTGAGTTTTAGTGATTTTCCATAGGAAAAACCACGACTGCTTTCATCGTTGGAGCTAATAATTCATGGTGACGACCTAACTCCACATGACATCGCTCAGGTATTTTCGTGCTTCAGGCCTTATAGATGTCGGTCTTGTGCTTAGTTAAAGGTCGCAATATGTCCGGATGAGTTATGCCGGTAAGATCACACAATCCAACTTGGCGGCCGAACAAGTCTCCAAGCTCCTTCTCCAATCCAAAGTAGCACATGCCGTGCTGCTTCGGATCCATCGGTAAAAAGAACTCTACAAGAAAATTTATCTCGTGATCTTCAGTGTCGATGTTCTCCTGATCGTAAGATGAGCCGTGCAATCCCAGGTATTTCACATTATGTTGCCTGCAGAGTTTGGCTATTTCTTCGCTATAGTCTTGTTCACTTTGGATCATTGTGTTATTCTCCCTTAGCTTACATGAAAAGTGTAGACTCTGCCAGAGGGTATGTCAAACGAAATTTGGCGCAAAGGAAAAGGCGGCTTCTTTCGGAACCGGCCTTTATAAATCCTCGCGATGACCTAATTCTTATTCATCGAGGATGCGTTTAATCTGATCGTAAAGTGTTGGAAGGTCGTTTTCAACAACCGACCAGACCGCATTTACATCAATCTTGAAATAGTCATGAACCAGTATATTACGCATTCCCACGATCTTAAACCATGGTATATCGGGATGCTGTTCCTGGAATTCATCAGAAAGTCGTGCGACTGCTTCGCCGAGGATTTGAATATGGTGCAAAATCCAGGTTTGGATAAGCTCATCTTCACTGAAAGCGTCTTTGCCACGAACTGCATACTTTTGTATGTTTTCTATGGCTTCTCGAATATCAAGCAATCTTTCTCTGTCGTCTCTCATATCGGAACAGCTTCCTTAAGAACGCGGTCGCGGATGCGAGGTCTTAATCCGGCTGGTGTAATTACATCAACATTTCGACCGAGCAACTTCTGCAACTCGTAAAGCAGCCCCCCAAGGTCGAATAAGCTCCGGCCGGGCGCTAAATTCACCAAAAAATCCACATCGCTTTTCTCATCAGCGGTACCCCGCGCGACAGAACCAAAGACACGGACATCAGATGCGCCATACTTGGCGGCCAAAGCGAGTATCTGCTCTTTACGGCTAACAATTATTTCCTGTATTCCCATGAAAGCAACTATAAATTGCGAGCATATTCGTGTCAATAAATTTTTCAGCCAAAAGGCAAAGGCCGGCTTCTTACGAAACCGGCCTTTATAATTCCTGGCGATGACCTACTCTCGCCCGTAAGGACTACCATCGGCCTGAAGAGCTTAGCTTCTGAGTTCGGAATGGGATCAGGCGTTTCCTCTTCAGTATAGTCACCAGGAAACTCGTTATATCAGGCAAAAGCCTGATAAATTCAAATTTTATATGCAGATACGTATATGAGACTTGCAATAGAACTGTTGTTAGTATTTAGTCGCTTCACTATTTGCTAACGACCAAGTTCAACCAATGATTGATATGGTCAAGTATTCGAGCGTTAGTACCGGTTAGCTAAACATATCTCTACGCTTACACACCCGGCCTATCAACCAGATAGTCTATCTGGGCTCTTCATCCGACACCGAAGTGCCGAAATGGAATCCTCATCTTGGAGGGGGCTTCCCACTTAGATGCTTTCAGCGGTTATCCTTTCCCGACTTAGCTACCCGGCGGTGCCCCTAGCGGGACAACCGGTACACCAGCGGTCAGTGCTTCCCAATCCTCTCGTACTAGGGAAACATCCCCTCAAGATTCCTACGCCCACGGCAGATAGGGACCGACCTGGCTCACGCCGGTCTGAACCCAGCTCGCGTACCACTTTAAT
>CAYTNN010000051.1:4508-23760 GCA_964439135.1 uncultured Pirellulales bacterium | reverse complement strand
ACAATTGTATTAAATTCATCCCTGCGCTAAGTATTAGGTCCAACTCCCCCGTCGGATAAACGTAATAATTACCCCCAAATAGATGCGTATTCTCAATATGTATTATTATATCTTTTACGACTCTGTTTGTCAAGAAGAAGTTTGCGATTTATTGCTCTGCGGCGTTTAGATCTTCATGAAATGTTCCATTCCAACCTGTGACAATTGGCATAATTTGTATACGTTCTCTTCATAGCAACCGCAACATGTCCCATAAATCCGAACAATTTACCGATAGTTCCGCTATACAGGAAAAAGTGATTAGATCCCCCGGAATAAATGAGTAAGAATCTCAAACTGACCGTTTTTGAGTCGAACGACATGATAAGCCCTTCAATCACAACAACATAAGCGATTTGTCATTCCCGCGAAAGCGGGAATCCACTTTATCCATTATGTTCCTGGATCCCTGCTTTCGCAGGGATGACAGCGTGAATCGGTCAGTTCGAGTAAGAATGGAAGATTAAAACCTGACAGTTTTTTCCGGAGTCCGGCATAAATTTATAAGCAAACTTTTCACTTTTTGGCATTTTTTGATTGCTACGAAGCGGATAATCATCCTGAATATTTTCATACTGATACTTATTCTCGGATTTAACGCTTTATGCCAACGTAGAATATGCTTATAATAGATACGCTGGTCGTATTTAATGCGATGAACCCAAATGAAATACCGGGCGGATTTTTCCACTGACTTCTTTGGGATTTAATATTGGATTTTTTACTTTATGGCAAGCTATTTGAAAAATATGTTACCTTTTGGGGGCAATTGGTCGATTGAATTGATGGCGGAAGAGACCGCTCGCTTTGAGCCATATCTATACGACGACGACAATCAATCACAGGAGAACGGCCAGGCATTCAAATTACCGGAAGTCGTTGGCATCCTGCCGATTCGTAACGCCGTTGCCTATCCCGGCACGATAATGCCTTTAGCGATCGGCCGAAAAAAAAGCAAAGCATTACTTGCCGATACTGAACCTAACGAATCAATCATAGGACTCCTGGCGCAGCGCAATCCTGAAACCGACAGGCCGGATTTCGATAATCTCTATTCAATCGGAACCGCTATTTCAGTGCTGAAGGTCACAAAATTGCCCCAGGGTTCGATACATGTTGTGGTCCACGGCATAGTCCGCTTTAAAATAATAGAAAAGATAGCAACAAAGCCCTACCTGAAGGCAAGAATCCAGCCGCTAAGCACAAAAGTAAGGAGAACAAAAAAACTCCAGGCGCTCATCGTCAGCGTCCGCCAGGCTGCCAACCGCGTTATCACATTAAGTTCCAATGTTCCGGAAGAAGCATCGGTTCTGCTGGAAAATATCGAAAATCCTTCCGCCCTGGCTGATTTTTTGGCGGCGAATCTCAGCCTTGACATCGCAAAGAAACAGCAGTTACTCGAAGAGCTCGACGCAGCCAAACGCCTCGAACAAATATCCCTTATTCTGGCCCATCAGTTGGAGGTACTCGAATTAAGCCACAAGATACAGGGCCGTGTCAGGGAATCGATAGACAAAAATCAGCGGGAGTATTTCCTCCAAGAGCAGTTAAAAGCCATTCAGACCGAGCTTGGCCAAAAAGACCTCAGAACCGAAGAGCTCAAACAGGTCGCCCAGAACATCGCCAAAGCCAGGATGCCCAAAAAAGTGGAGCATGAAGCCCTTCGCGAGTTGGACAGATTAAGTAAAATACCCCCCGCTTCACCGGAATACAGCGTTATCCGGACATACCTGGATTGGGTCTGCGAACTGCCCTGGTCGGTTCAAACCAAAGACCAGCTCGATATAAATAAGGCCCAGCGGATTTTAAACACGGACCATTACGATCTGACTAAGGTAAAAAAACGCATCCTCGAATTCTTAGCCGTCCGCAAGCTGAATCCCAAGGGCAAGAGCCCCATCCTTTGCTTCGTAGGGCCGCCCGGAGTGGGCAAAACGTCGCTCGGCAAATCCATCGCCCGGGCGATGGGAAGAGAATTTGTCCGCATATCTCTCGGCGGAATCAGGGACGAAGCAGACATACGGGGACATCGCAGAACGTATATCGGGGCGCTGCCAGGACGAATCCTGCAGGAGCTGCGAAAGTGCGGCAGCAAAAATCCTGTGTTCATGCTCGATGAGCTGGACAAAATCGGCAGCGACTTCAGGGGCGACCCGGCCAGTGCCCTGCTGGAAGTGCTCGACCCGGAACAGAACTTCGATTTTACCGATCATTACCTCGACCAGCCTTTCAATTTATCTTCGGTCATGTTCATCGGGACCGCGAATTATACCGAGCCGGTCCCGCCGGCATTGCGCGACCGAATGGAAGTGATCGAGCTGCCCGGCTACACCGAGACCGAAAAACTTAAAATCGCAAAAAAATATCTCATTCCCCGCCAGCTCAAAGAGCACGGCCTTAGTAAGAACCGCTGCGGAATGAAAGACGACGCCGCACTCACCATCATCAGAGGTTATACACGAGAGGCTGGTGTGCGAAATCTCGAGAGGAATCTCGCTGCCGTCTGCAGAGCCGTGGCAACTGAAATTGCCAAAGGCAAAAAGAGACGGGCGACTATCGGCAAAAAAGACCTCGCAAAAATCCTGGGCCCGGCACGATTCGAATCTGAGCTGGCGCTGCGAACCGGAATACCGGGCGTCGCAACCGCCCTGGCTTACACGCCGGTCGGCGGCGAGCTGCTCTTCATCGAATCGGCATCCATGCCGGGCAAAGGACTTCTGCAATTGACAGGCCAAATCGGCGACGTGATGAAAGAAAGCGCCCAGGCCGCCTTTTCCATCGTGAAGGCAAACGCGAAAAAACTGAAAATCGAGCCGGAAAGCTTCAGCAAATTCGATTATCACATCCACGTCCCGGCAGGAGCAATCCCCAAGGACGGCCCGAGTGCCGGTGTAGCAATGTTCACATCGCTGGTCAGCCTGCTGCTCGGCAAACCCATCCGGCCGGATGTGGCAATGACCGGGGAAATCACGCTGCGAGGGCTGGTCCTGCCCATTGGCGGCATGAAAGAGAAAATATTAGCCGCTAAACAGGCCGGCATAAAAACCGTTATCCTGCCGGCAAGAAACAAAAAAGACCTGCCCGAAGTCCCGAAAGAAGCCAAAAAAGGACTGCAATTCAAATTCGTCAAAAACACCAGCGAAATCATTGAACTTGCGTTGGGCGTAAAATAACTATAGGTGACTCTACCGCAAATATACAGTCAGAATGCTCCATACTTTTTCATTCGACGACGCGCGTCTATCGGTGAACACCAAACTCGCTAACGTCTATTTGGAACGATTTGCCGTCTGTGAACAATAACGTTTTTTGATCTGTCGACTTGTATGTCAACTCGTGCAGCAGGACTTGGCTCGGTATGATTGTCACAATATATCCGCTCTGGCCCAGATCAAAGATTCGGACGCGTTTCCGAGGTTTTCGTATGAAGTCATTCTTAGTCGAATCGTAGATAAAGGCATAACCTTCTATACGAACGATGATCCCCTCGACGTCGAGCACTTCGCCTACAAAATGCCGCCGCAGGTCGCCGTTAAAATGCCGTCGGGTAACGATGTGAACCTTTTCACCTTTTTCGATAATCATACATACACTCCATTAATCAATATTCAAATGTTCAATTGAAAATACAACGGACTCCCTGATATCATATACATCGTATAAAGATTCTATTCAGTCTCATATTTCACGTTGGATTCTGAGGATTGGAATATGCCGAGACCCATTTTTACTGATTCGAATGCAATTTTATCATCCGGAATCTCTAAAGGATTTATCAAAAACAATTCTTCTATTTCCATTCTATCAAAATCTGTGGGCAGAGCATCAATTTTGCAGTAGAAGAACAGATCACATGTATGATAAGTCACTCCCTCGTATTTATATATATTCGGATAAGAACCCAAATATCCCGGCTCTCCGAGATCTATTCTTAATTCTTCCTTTATTTCCCTTTTTACGGCCTCTTCTGCGGATTCCTTCGGGTCCACGAAGCCGCCCGGCAGGTCCAGCTTGCCCTTGCCCGGCTCTTTGGCCCTCTGGATTAGGACAACTTTTTTATCGCATTCCAATATCGCTGCTACCGCTGCGGCGACATTGTGATAATAAGTGAAAGAGCAATCCCGGCAACCGACTTTTTTCATGTCACCTAAGAATATGTCACCTGATCCGCAGGCCGGGCAGTAATTGAACGGTTTTATTTTTTCAGATAAGTGCATTAGCAGGCAGAATCCCCCAGCATCATTTCAAGCTCAATCTCATCGCGTAACGGGATACCCTCGTCTCCGATTAACGGGACGGGTTTGAGGTTTCGGGCGAATTCGATCGCATTACGATTAATCTTAACCATCGCGAAGCCGCGTTTCTGATAAAAACGCAGGGCGTTCATATTATCATTCGTTGTGACAAGCCATAGTCGCTTGCATCCGGATTCGGAGGCTACTGCTTTGACTGCTTCAATCAGGCCTGTGCCGATACCCACGCAGGGCTGTAAACTGTCAAGGCTCACAACCTCGCAATCGCCGGCAACAATTTTATACGTCAGAAGGCCGACCTTTTTCTCTCCCTCTGTCGCGACAAAGCCGGGCAGATCCCTGCAATGATATACTTCGTAGTGAGCGGCAACAAATTCCGCTCCCCACCTCTCGGTGATGAATTGCGCAATCCAATCCCCATCATCTGAATCGACCGGACGAATAAAAATATCCGACAATATCGTTTCCCTTCAAACAAGTTTATCAATTATTGTTTAAACGACGATTCTATGAGTCATTGACAGCATTCGCCACCTTTATTACATCCACCATTTCAGCCACGTCATGGACGCGAACTATAGAGACACCTGCCGCGGCGCAAAGGGCGACCGTTGCGGCTGTGCCGAAAATCCTCTCGGCGGGTTTTTCTTTGCCGGTGATTTTACCGATGAATCTCTTGCGGCTCGTACCGACAAGAACGCGGTAGCCGGCGGCGACGAATTTATCGATATTTCTCAAGAGCGAAAGATTATGCTCGGTAGTCTTGCCGAAACCGATGCCGGGGTCGATGAAAATCATATCTTTAGATATACCGAATTTCTCGGCCCGCTTTGCCCGGCCCAGCAGGAATTCCAGAACCTCGCCGACGACATCATCATATCTCGGCTCAATCTGCATCGTCGCCGGCGTGCCCTGTATGTGCATCAAAACAACGGGCACATGCCGCTCGGCCGCCAATTCGCCCACTCGCTCATCGCTCAGAGCGGTAATATCGTTTATCATCCCAGCTCCCGCTTCCAGAGCAGCCTGAGCAACTTCAACTCTATACGTATCAATGCTAACCGGCACATCGGTCTTTTCGCAAAGCGCTTCAATAACCGGCGTCACCCGTTGTATCTGCTCATCAGCCGAGACTGAATCCGAACCCGGCCGGGTCGATTCGCCGCCGACGTCGATAATCGCAGCGCCATCGGCCGCCATTTTCAGACCGTGCTCGACAGCCTTTTCGGAATCGAAGAATTCACCGCCGTCGCTGAAGGAATCCGGCGTCACATTCAAGACTCCCATCAAAAGACACCCGTCCGAAAAATCCAGACTTCCCCTCGGCCACTCAATAACGTTTTGACCGCAACTTTCCGCTTTTACCTTTTTACTTTTCACTTTCGACTTCTTTAAATCCGATCCCGATCAGTTTTCTGGCCAAATTTGAGTTGGTATCTTTGAGAATCACCCTGGTGTTCTGAAATTCCCTTCTCACGGGATAATTCTTCCGCAGGCTGTCAAAATGTTCGCCTCTGTTTTCCGCCGGCTTATCCAAAACACGCCTCATTCTCGTATCATCCTTGTCAACCCGGTAGATTTTCTGCACCGAACTTAACAACACATCCTGATCACTGGTGATATTCGGATCGACCTTCAGCTCCGGTACAGCAGGCTCAGGCAGAAAATCCTTCAGATCGAACTTCGGCTCCACGGCAAAATATTCACAGGCCGCCTTGTATATCATAATCATTCCCGCAATCTTACCGTCCAGCGAATAACCTGCGATGTGCGGCGTGCCAAGATCAACCAGTTTCAGAAGTTCGATATCGATATCCGGCTCGTTCTCCCAGACGTCCAGCGCGACAGCCCGCAGCCGCCCCGACCGTATGGCCGATTTCAAAGCACTGCTGTCAACCACTCCGCCCCGGGAAGCATTCACGAGCACGCATCTTTGCTTGAGCGATTTGAAGAACTTCTCATCTGCCAAATGATGCGTCTTATCCGGGCCTTCGAACGTCAACGGTGTATGGAACGTAATAAAATCACAATCGAAAAGCTTTTTCAACGGCAGATATTTCGCATCGCCGGTTTGCCTTTGCAGGGGCGGATCATTCAGACAGACGGCCATCCCCATGGCCGCACATTTCTTCGCCACCCTGCTGCCGACATTGCCCACACCGACAATGCCGATCGATCTACCCTCCAGGTCGAGAGCATATCTTTGTCCGATATCCAACAGCCCGGCAATGACATATTCAGCGGCCGAGTTGGCATTCGAGCCCGGCGCCGATGCAAATCCGATATTGTTAAGGCGAAGGAAATCAATGTCGACATGGTCGAAGCCAATCGTAGCGGTCGCCACAAAACGCACCTTGCTGCGAGCCAGCAGCTTTTCACCGACCGGCGTGATACTGCGCACAAGAAGAGCGTCCGCATCGGCAACAACGTCCGGCGTTATTTCCCGGCCTCCGACAACCGTAACCTCACCGATAGAAGAAAAACACTCTTCGACAAACGGAATATTCGCATCTGCAACAATTTTCATCATACTGTGTATCTCGCATTTCGCTTCATCATGCTAAAGCTCGAAACCTGCAATCTGCGAGCCGCAATCAGGACACTTCGAATCTTTTATACTATTAGTGGCGATTCTGTAACCAATACGTTCGATCAACAACCGGCCGCAATTATAGCAGAACGTACTTTCAGATGTCGAGCCCGGCACGTTGCCGAGATAAACGTAACGCAGCCCGGCGGATTTGCCAATCTCGAAAGCCCGCTCCAGACTGCTTATAGACGTGGGAACCGAATCCATATACTTGTATTGTGGATGGAACCGGCTGATATGCCAGGGGACATCAGCTCCGGCGTTGCTGACAATAAAGCCGGCAAGCTCTTTAAGCTCGTCATCGGAATCGTTTTGCCCGGGCACCAGCAGCGTCGTAATCTCAAGCCAGATGTTCGTCTCTTTCGCAATGTAGCTGATCGTATCAAGCACCGGTTGCAATCTCGCCTTGCACAGCCGCTTGTAATAATCCTCACTGAAAGCCTTCAGGTCAACATTGATACCGTCGAGCCAGTCGGCCGCGAAGTCGATCGCCTCGGTCGTCATATAGCCGTTACTGACGAAAACGTTCGCTAAGCCTCGCTTCTTTGCCAGGCGTCCACAGTCGTAACACAGTTCTATAAAGACCGTCGGCTCGGTATAGGTGTAAGCCATGCTCTTGCACCCGCTGCGAACAGCCGCTTCGACAATTTGCTCGGGAGCGATGGATTCGCCGTCAATTCGACCATCCTCGACCGCGGCCTGGCTAATCTGCCAGTTCTGGCAAAACTCACAGCGAAAATTACAGCCCATCGTCGCAACCGAAAAACTACGCGAGCCGGGCTGAAAATGAAACAAAGGCTTTTTCTCGATAGGATCCGGATTAGCCGAGCACACTTTGTCATACGTCAGCGAATACAGCACACCGTCGATATTCCTGCGTACACAGCACCGGCCGAGCTTA
Organism: uncultured Pirellulales bacterium; assembly: GCA_964439135.1. Classification (GTDB taxonomy): domain Bacteria; phylum Planctomycetota; class Phycisphaerae; order Sedimentisphaerales; family Anaerobacaceae; genus JAFGPJ01. The sequence continues at coordinate 15,977 of CAYTNN010000051.1, read as the reverse complement.
CCGCTATCGATCACGCAGCGCCAGTTGCACAGCTTACAGCGAACCTTACTATCCCCATCTGTGTCCCAAAGCACTGCCTTTTTGAGATTTTTTTCTTCAATCGCCATTATCCAGCTTCCTGCCCTTTCCCGTTATACCGAGCGAAGCGAAGAATCTCGCTCCGAGACCGATATACCCTCGTCACGGCCGCGTAACAGGAATTCGGCCTGCCATTCAGTGTACCACTTCCAGCAGCATACGCAAAAAAATAATACTTTTCGACAAACAGCCCAGAAACGAAAAGTTCGATTGCGTAGCTGTCCGGGAACGATACAATATCATATAAGGCGTACGTTATGAAATCGGGCAACCGTTCTGAAAAAAGTAGAATTGGAGGCAATGCCGGCACATGACAATTCGCGTAAAACTGGATGATATAATTGAAGGATTGGAATTTCAGTCGGACGAAAGCTCCTCGTTCCTGAACAAAAAAACCGGCGAGGTGGTCCTTATGACCGATTACGCCATGCGGGCCGCCGAAGATGACGAACCCCTTGAAGAACTGGAGGACTGGGAGCGGGATCTCGTCGCTATCGCCAGGGAAATATTAGCCGAGACCGGTCAGTACATTCCATTGCCCACGAAGTTCGACATCGATGAATACAGAATTATGGAGAGATTCTGCATATCTCTGGACAATCAGGAAATTAGCGATGTTCTTTACGACTTAATAAAAGGCAGCGGCGCTTTTCGACGATTCAAAGACGCGATATATCGATACGAAATAGAAGACGAATGGCACAGCTACCGTGACAATGCCATAAAAGAAATAGCCATCGAATGGTGCCGGGAAAACAATATCGAATTCGAAAACTGATGGTGTATGCTCCGCACGCCGTCCGTTACGCACAGATGCTATTGGAGAGCGTAAGCTCGGGCTATTACTTTGACTGGATGGGTAACCTGTTTATCGCTCAGATGCCCGATCTGCATACCGCAGGCGGCGCACTCGGTCAGCGCATTTCCGCTTGAGCTGTTTTCGAGGGCCTTTTTCAGGCTCTCAGCGATTTGTGAGGAGAGTTCGTAGTTTTTCTTTTGCATTCCGAACGTTCCGGCCAGACCGCAGCAGCCTGCTTTGAGGTCGGTGACTTTGACGCCGCAAAGATCCTGCAGCAGTTTGATACTCGCCGTTCCGTCGCCGACCGCGTGTAAGTGGCACGGCATATGATAAACAAAACCATCCCTGTATTTAGCCCCCAGGTTTACCTGGGGGTTTTTCAACTTGTCCTTATTGTAAAGGTTGAGCAGATAATTCATCAACTCGAAGGTATTTTCCGAGACAAGCTTCGCATCCTCACCCGGCACAAAATGCCTCAACTCCTGCTTCAGACACAATGCAGCGCTTGGCTCGGAACAGATGATCTTGTAACCGTCGCGGACCGCCTGGGCCAGGTGCCTGACATTGTATGACAGATCTTTTCTCGCTTTATTGGTATCGCCATAGACCATCGCCGGCAGCGGTGCGGGGAGCTGATTCGGCAAAATAACCTCAATATTGTTATGCCGCAGCACATCGAGCACAGCAAAACCTAATTCGTGGTCGTTATAATTCGCATACGTATCGACAAAATAGGCCACCTTATCGATCGGCGTTTCTATCGGCTCACACGAAGCCAGATACTTGCGGCCCGCCTTCAGGAACGAGCTTCGCTTAAACCGGGGCATGCTTCTTCGCTTATCGAAGCCGGCAACTTTCTCCAGCAGCAGCCCGAACAATGGCAGTCGCATCACAAGATTCGAGATGGGCGAGAATATGCTGCCCAGTAAGCTCATGTAGCGATTTTGACTCAGCAACCACTCGGTACGCCGCAGGCCCCTTTGTTTGACGTACCGGGCCCTGGCAGTCATCATCAGCTTGGAAATATCCACGCCAGAGGGACATTGCAGCATGCAGGCTTTACAGTTCACACATAGATCGAGAAATTTTCTGAACTCGGGCGACTCGAAGTCCTTGTCCTCCATCTGTCCCGTCACCCAGAAGTGCAGTAGATTCGCCTTGGCCCGCGAGCTGCCCAATTCCTCGCCCAGAGCCCGAAATACCGGACACATCCGTAAGCCGGATTCCCTGCTGAGGCAGAGCCCGCAGCCGTAGCACTGCTCAATTTCCAGGGCAAGCTCATCTTCTTCGAAGAGCAAATCCGTCTTCATTCTCTCCGGCAAAGGTTTATGCGCCCTTCTGAGATTCCTGACCATCACATCCGGGTCGCTGTTAATTATCTTGCCCGGATTCATGAGGCCATCGGGGTCGAATATGTTCTTGATTCTGCAGAGCAGCTCGTAATATTCGTCGCCGTATTGTTTCCGGACGAACGCCGCTCTGACCAGACCATCGGCGTGTTCGCCGCTGATTGAACCACCCAATGACCAGGCGAGCGAGAAAACATCGTTTGCAATGGCTCGCATTTTCTCGACATCGGCCGGGTCGCTCAAATCCAGAAATGGGCGTAAATGCAACTCGCCATCGCCCGCATGGCCGAAGAAGGATACCGCAAAATCATATCGCCTGCCGATCTCCTGCAAGCCTGTGATGTAGTCCGCGAGCCGAAGATGATCGACAGAGACGTCCTCCATAAATTCCGCCGGGTGTTTTTTGCTCCTTTTTCTATATAGCAGCGGCCCGGCGTCCTTCCGTGATTTCCACACTCGCGCTTGCTGGGCCGGCTCAAAAATAATCCTCCGCCCGCTCGCTATTTGCCCGACCGCAGAATCGGTCTGATCTATTTTCTCTTTCACCTGCTGCTGCGTTTGGCCAACATGCTCAACGAAGAGAACCGCTACAGCATCAGCCGGCAGAATACCTCGATATTCGGGTAATGCCTTGAACGCCAGATCTATAAGAGTCTTGTCCATCAGCTCACAGGTCGAGACCCCGCTGTCAACAATCGCCGGCACGGCCCGGGCCATTTTCTCAAGCGAGTCAAACTCAAGCTGGAGCAGCCCTTTCGACGCCGGAACCGGAACCGTCCTCAACGTAATCTTCGTAAAAATCGCCAGCGTCCCTTCCGAGCTCGCCATCAGACGGGCCATATCAATCCGACCATCGTGACATACGCCCGCGATGTTATATCCGCTTCGATTACGCTTTGTCTGGGGTAATGCCTTATTGATAATCGCCTCATTTTCAGAGAGGACGGACAAACACTCTTTTGCGATCGAGGCAACTGCGTCGTCTTTCACTTGCTCCGGGTCAACATCGTTTTTGAGCTCAACAATGCTGCCGTCCGCCAGAACCGCTTCAATTGCCTCGACGTAGTCACTCATATAGCCGTACTGGAGCGAATGAGAGCCGGTGGAATTATTGGCAACACATCCCCCTATTACCGCGCGGTTGGCGCTGGACGGATCGGGCCCGATTTTCCTGCCGAACTGGGCCAGATACATATTCAAATCGTCCAGGACTACCCCGGGCTCACAAGTAACCGTTCGGCAATTATCCTCTGCGCCGATGATTTTGTTCATATATCGCGTCATGTCGAAAACAATGCCGCCTGACAAAGACTCGCCAGCCAAGCCGCTGCCCGCTCCGCGAGCAACGACCGGAATCGCTTCGGCGGCGGCATACCCGACCACGGCGGCAACGTCACCGGCGTCGCGAGGTGCTACAACACATCGAGGCACAATCCTGTAAATGCTCGCATCGGTGCTGTAGGCGGCTCTGTGCAGGATGTCGGCATAGACATCTCCCCGCACAACGCCGGCTAAATCAGAAGCAATTTGCTCAGGTTCCTTATTCATGATTACTTCAGTGCTGCTCCTAATTATTGCTCGAAATCACGAGGCAGGAACTGGGCCTGGGACATGGTTCCACTCATCCGCAGGACTGCAAGGTCATCATCATCGACCTTGCCATTGATGAAGTGTTGAACGACAGGATGGGGATGATTACGAATATGATCGGCGTCACCGTCGGCAATAATTTTGCCTTTATGTAACATAATGATTCGGTCCGCGACTTTATAGGCGCTCGTCATATCGTGCGTGACAACAACCGATGTGACGTTTAGCTCTCTTTGCAGTTTCAGAATCAGCTCGTTGATCACATCCGACCGGATCGGGTCCAGTCCGGTGGTCGGCTCATCATACAAAATCACTTCCGGATTGAGAGCGATCGCCCGTGCCAATGCCACTCTCTTGCGCTGCCCCCCGGAAAGCTTCGCGGGATAATAATTTTGATAACCGTCAAGTCCAACCATCGCCAGCTTGGATTTCACCAGTTCCTCGACCTGCCTAAAGTCGGGCATATCAGAATGTTGTCTTAAGGGGAATATGATGTTTTCGAAAACGCTCAAGCTGTCAAACAGCGCTCCTCCCTGGAAGAGAAAGCCGTAATGCGTCCGTATTTCATTCAATTGACGTTCACTTATATCGTCGATTCGCTTTTCTTTGAAGTAAACTTCGCCGGAACTCGGCCTTAACAGCACGATCAAATGCTTGACCAGAACCGTCTTACCGCATCCGCTCGGACCGATTACAACTGTTGTTTTGCCCTTTTCGACGGTCAGCGAGACATTATCCAAAACAACATTGGCACCGAACTTCTTTGTTATGTTTTTAAGGACAATTATTCCATCGCCGTTACCGGCCTGTACGTCGTTTTTCTTGTCGCCCTGTTTCACTTTACGCCTTTTTCCATCATTAAACCAGACTTTTGAGTGTCCAGAATGTATTGTAAATCGATTTGAAAATCACCGCCAGCGCAAAATCCAGCGCCAAGATGGAAATGAAACTGGCCACAAACGCCTCCGTGCAGGCCTGTCCGACGCCATGGGCTCCTTCTTTGCATGTAAAGCCCTTGTAGCAGCTAATCACTGCAATGGCCACACCGAAGAATAAACCCTTTATAATTCCGATCGCCACATCCCACAATTCCACGCCGGACGCACTAAAACTCCAATAGGCCCGGCTGTTAATCCCCAATTGAACAACGCTCACGAAATACCCGCCGACAATACCCATCAAGTCCGCGTAGATAATCAGAACCGGTGTCAGCAGCAGGCACGCCAGAACCCGCGGCGCAGCCAGATACCGTATCGGGTCCGTACCCATACTTCTGATCGCATCAATTTGTTCGGTCACATTCATCGTTCCCAGCTCGGCGGTCAGCGCCCCCCCAATACGCCCAGCCAGCATAACAGCCGCAAGTACAGGTCCCAATTCCTTTACTACAGAAATATTAATCAAAACACCCAGGTGCTCTTCCAGCCCCATACCCGCAAGCTGGTCATAAGCCTGAACCGCCAATGTCATCCCCACAAAAGCTCCGGTGATCATAACAACAGGGACGCTGCGAACGCCGATAATATTCATTTGGGTCCATATCAATGGGTACGTGCATGGGCTCAGACAGCTCCGGAAAGACGCCATCATCGCCTGCCAGGAAAAGCGAGCGAAGCGTCCCATATTGCTTATCCCCCCTATCGTTTTTGCTCCCACCATACCAATAATCATATTTTTGCTCCTAATGCAAACCTCAGGACAAGTTCCACAACTTCTCTTCCATAGTAAATTGCTCACAGTCAGTAGTCAATCGTCAATTATCAGATGAAAAGGCTCTTCGACTCGCCGTTTCAAATCCCATGCTCGACAATAATGCCTAAAAAAATACTATTTCTCATAAAACCACTACCCTGATATGTCGATAATTTTCGAATGGAATGAAGACCGTTTAGTTATGGGACATAATAAATTGTCGATCAGAACACGTTGGCAGGTATTTTGCTTATTGGCGAATTCTGTTCAACCTCTTTGGAAGTTTATAAAGGGTCAATCGTATGAGTAAGTGGATTCCTGTTCTGGCAGTTGATGACGATGAGTGTGTCCGCAAAGCCTTGAAACGCAGCCTGAAACTATACGGATTTGAGGTTTATCTGGCTAAAGATGGGCTAACCGGACTCAAACTCGCACAGGAAAAAAGACCCACATTTATCTTGTTGGATTGGATGATGCCGGAAATGGACGGATTGGAAATCCTTTCTGAGCTTAAGCACGATGAAAGAACAGAACATATACCAGTATTCATGCTGACGGACAGAGGAGTGATAGGCGATTTAGATCAGGCCTTTGAGATAGGAGCTGATGATTACATTACAAAGCCGTTGGACCTGAAGCAGTTAGGCAAAATCGTTAAAACTAAATGGGAAAAATATACAGAACCGGCTGATGTACGATAAGGCCGGGTAGTTGTTGCAGAAAGAAGGTTTTACGTTCTGTAATCATTTTATTTAAGAAAGCATTATTTTCAATGATGGATGTATTTACGAAATTTAATTGCGTCTCCAGCAAACAACTGCTGTGCAATTATGTCACAAATATACAGGGCAAAAAAAAATGGATATAAAACGTTTAACTAAAAAGGCTGTCTTAGCGGCGATATTCATAGCAATTATTGCCGGTGTTTTTTGGCTGTCACAAAAGAAAGTCACAACAGATATCATGCATTGTGCTCTTATCACCATTATGACAGCGGCTGTTCTTACGTATTTTTATAACAGATACTTCTATGATACTTTTACACCGCCGAAGCCTGTAAATAATCCCAATCAAGAAGCCATAGATCTCCGTACACGCCACAAGCTCCTTGAAGAAAGTGCACGCCACAAACGTCTCGAAGAAAAGGTCCGTAAGCTCAGTACAGAACTATCAGCCACCAAGCTGAAACTCGAAGCGGAAATTGCAAATCGGCCGCTGGACCAGAGACAATTACAGCAGCGTCTTAAACATCTCAATTGTTTATATGGGCTGTCAAAAATTGTTAATCGTCAGGAAATTCCATTAGAGCAAATATTCCAGGAAACTGTCTCTCTGATTCGTGATGCATACAAGTATCCTAACGCCATGTGTTTAAGAATCAATTTTGACGGAATTCAATATAAAACAGATAACTTCAAAAAAAGTGAATTGAGCAGGAAAACCAAGATTAAAGCACACGGAGAGGATGTGGGTGCTATTGAGGTTTACCACCTTGGAGGATATTTTAAAAACGGTGAAGAACCGTTCCTTAAAGAAGAAGATGATCTGTTAAATGCAGTTGCCGAATGGCTTGGCAGCATTGCAGAACGCAAGAAGGCGGAAGAAAAACTGCGATTATTTAGGAATTTAATAGAACGGTCAAATGACTGCATTTTTGCGGTAGAACCTAAATGGGGCCGCTTCCTGGACGTAAACAACAGAGCGTGCGACAGTCTCGGATACACGCGCAAAGAATTACTTAACATGATGACCATTAAGGACATAGAAGTGTCTATGCCGGACGATTCCTACTGGCAAAAGCAAATAGAGCAACTCAGAGAAAAGAACGATATTGTTAAACAGAACCGGTACAAGCGCAAGGACGGATCGACGTTTTTTGTTGAGACAAGCCTGAAACTCGTAACCCAGGAAAAACAAGACTATATAATAGCGATTGCACGGGACATCACGGAACGCAAACGAGCGGAAGTCAAGCTTAAGACAGCTCAGGAAAAACTGCTCGAGACGGCGCGCGAGGTTGGCATGGCCGAGGTGGCAACCGGAGTGCTGCACAATGTAGGCAATGTACTCAACAGTGTCAGCGTTACCGCCGAGTCGATTCAGAAGAGAGTTCGTAATTCAAAAATCTCTTATCTTTCCGACGTCGTAGATCTGTTCGAAGAACACACAAATGAACTGAGCACGTTTATGACAAATGAAGAACGGGGCAAAAAAATTCCTGCCTTTCTGGCCAACCTCTCCAAAGAGCTGGTCGATGAACAGGAACGCATTCTCGAAGCACTGGAGGCATTAACCAAACATGTTCAGCATGTAGGCGATATTATCCAGCTTCAACAATCGCACAGTAAAACGAAAGGTCTGATCGAGCCAACTTCCATTACGGAACTTGTGGAAGATACGATTCAAATAAACGCCGAGGCAATAACACGAAACAGCGTGGAAGTGAAACGGGAAATCTCGAATCTGCCGACCCTCCTGCTTGACCGCCATAAGGTTTTGCAGATTTTAACGAACCTAATCAGCAATGCAATATATGCCCTGTCCACAAGTAACCGAGACGACAAGATTCTTAAGATATGTGTGAAAGAACCGAAAAGCGGATTTCTCCGGATCGACGTGTGCGATAACGGCATCGGAATCCCTAAAGAGAACTTAACTCGGATCTTCGAGCACGGTTTCACAACCAAGAAAACGGGGCATGGATTTGGACTGCACAGCACCGCTCTGTCAGCAAATGAATTAAGCGGTTCAATAATAGCCCATAGCGATGGACCCGGAAAAGGCGCAGTTTTCACAGTTGAATTACCCTTTAAAACACAGGAGGCTAAAAAATGAGCAAAGCAGAAAAAGAAATGACTCACCGTATTCTGGTCATTGACGATAATCCCAGTATTCATAAGGATTTTCAAACCATCCTTGTTGATGAGGAAGAGAGTGCGACTCTGAACGAGCTTAGGAGCCAGGTTTTCGGCAACAAAAACAATGAATCCACTATCAAAAGCGTTTACGAACTTGACTTCGCGTCTCAGGGAAAAGAGGGATGCGAGAAGATTAGAGTGGCTTGTTCCGAAAATCGCCCGTATGAGCTGATTTTCGTCGATATGCGGATGCCGCCGGGCTGGGACTGTTTGAAAACGATCGAGCATATTTGGGAAATCGATCCCAAAGTCCAGGTGGTCATCTGCACGGCCTATTCGGATTATTCCTGGGGAGAAATCACCGAGCGGCTCGGAAGATCGGAAAACCTCTTGATTCTCAAGAAACCATTCGACAGCGCTGAAGTGGCGCAACTTACCAGCGCCCTGACGGAGAAATGGATCCTCGCCAGAAAAGCCTCCCTGAAAACCGAACAGTTGGAACAAATGGTGAAAGAACGAACAGATAAGCTGACAGAAACCAACGAGCATCTCAAACAGGAAATCACAGAGCGTGAAGAAGCTGAGCGGAGGCAGGCTGAACTGATCGAAAAAGTGGATAACATCAATAAGGAATTGAAGGATTTCGCATCCATCGTTTCGCATGATTTAAAGGCCCCGCTGCGCGGTATTAAGAGCCTCGCGACCTGGATATTAGACGACTGCTCGGATAAGCTTGGTGAGCAGGGCAACGAGCAAATGAACCTGCTTTTGGGTCGGGTCGAGCGGATGTACAATCTAATTGACGGCGTCATCCAATATTCGAAAGCCGGTCGGACAGAGGAAAAAAACGTTCAGGTGAATCTTGATGATTTTATCCCGGAAGCAATTGACATGCTTGTTCCGCCGGAAAATATATCTATCACAATCGAAAACACGATGCCTGTTATCGAATGTGCAGAAACTCATGTCATGCAACTGTTCCAGAACCTGCTGAGTAACGCCATAAAATATATGGACAAACCACAGGGCCAGATAAAGGTCGGATGTGTTGAGGAAGACGGTTTCTGGAAATTCAGTATCGCTGATAACGGGCCCGGCATCGAAGAAAAGCACTTTGAAAAAATCTTCAAAATGTTCCAGGCATTGTCTGTCAGCGAAGATTTTGAAGGCACAGGCATAGGACTGACAATCGCAAAGAAAATCGTGGAATTATACGGTGGTAATATATGGGTGGAATCAAAAATTGGCAAAGGAAGTACATTCTTTTTTACGCTGCCGAAGCAAGAAATGGGGGTAATAAATGCAAAACTCGAAGCCAATATTGCTAATTGAAGACGACGACGTCGATGTGATGACAGTAAAACGCGCCATACGAGACTTGAAGGTCACAAACCAACTGGTTTCAATAGGCGATGGCGAAAAAGCAATCGAATATCTGAGAACTGAGAGTACTACAAAGCCTTGTATTATCCTGCTTGATTTGAACATGCCGAAGATGGACGGTGCTGAATTTCTGAAAATCGTAAAAGCAGACAAGGCTTTAAAAAAGATACCTATCGTAATACTCACTACGTCCAACTCAGACCGCGATGTGATCGAAAGCTTTGAGCGCGGTGCTGCCGGTTATATGGTCAAATCTGTTGATTATGAAAAGTTTGTGGAAACTATCAGGGCTATTGACCAGTACTGGACTCTAAGCAAGCTGCCCTCGAATGGAGAATAAGATTATGGAAAACACAAGATACAAGATTCTGCTGATCGAAGACAATGAACTCGACCAGATGGCCTTTAAGCGTTTTATAGACAACAACGCCATTCCGTACGATTGCACATTATCTGGTTCTGTTTCGCAAGCAAAGCAAGTATTGAACTCGAACCAGTTTGATATCATCATTACAGATCACTCACTTGGGGACGGTACGGCATTTGATATCCTGGAGTCGGCAAAGAACACGCCCGTGATCGTTGTCACGGGAGCCGGCGATGAGGAGACAGCAGTCAAAGCATGGAAGGCCGGCGCCTATGATTATCTGGTTAAAGACATCAACCAGAATTATCTTAAAGCCATTCCGATAACCGTCGAGAATACCATCAGGCACAACATGGTGGAAAAGAAACTCGAATTGCTCTCGGGTGCCGTAATGAGCACCGACGACAGCATCTACATTACCGATATGCAGGGCAAGATTGTCTATGTCAACAAGGCATTCTGCAAAACGTATGGCTATAAAGAGGAAGAAATTGTCGGACAAAACGGCAACCTGCTCTGGATAGGAAAACATCAAAGCCAGAATACAAGAAACGTTTTCCAAACCAAGACCCTCGGAAGCGGCTGGGAAGTCGGGTTTTATCATCGACGAAAAGATGACAGCGTCTTTCCCGTTTCCCTTTCGAGGTCGAATATTAAGGGCACAAACGGACATGATGTCGCAATTGTCGGAGTGGCTCGCGACATTACCGAACGGATTCTTATCGAGGACGAGCTGAGAACTGAAAGTGTGAAATTAAAGAAGAAAAATCAGGTACAAAACGAAGTAGCAACTATGGTCACCGAAGCTTTGCAAAGACTACTGGAAGACGCCAACATCGAGACCGCCAAAAGAGTGGTAAGTGACTACCTCGATATTACAAAAATCGATACCGACAAGATGGAACTGGGCAAACGGGAATTTAATTTTAGTTCGCTGGTCTCACAGGTTGTAGAGGCCTTCCTGCCACTCGCGGCTGAAAAGAACATCGAACTGAAAAATTTGACGCCCCCTTGTGAACTTGTTGTCAACGCCGATTATGACAGGATGGCACAGGTGCTGATCAATCTTCTCAACAGAGCGATAAAGTTCTCTCCCGTGAACGGTCATGTCAGCGTGCGAGTCAAAGATGTCGATAATGAGCTTACAGTAGAAATACAGGACGAAGGTCAACCTATCGAACGTGACGAGATACACAGAATTATCAGTCGCCCTGACTTGATCAAAGAACAGTTCCATACCGGCCGAGAAGACCTTATTCTTGGTCTGCGGATAGCCAAAGAATTCATCGAAATGCACGGCGGACACATATGGGCTGAAAGCTCAGATAACAAACAAAACATTTTCTGCTTTAC
>CAYTNN010000051.1:0-4408 GCA_964439135.1 uncultured Pirellulales bacterium | reverse complement strand
TCGCTGGTAGGTGTTGTAGGGATTATGTGCGTTAACACAAGCCAGAGAGCATTACAAAAGTCCATCGGAGAAAGTTCCGTTGCTCTGGCTGTTGAAACGATGGATAAGATCGACAGAAATATTTATTACACAATCGAAGAGTTTCAGGCTTATTGCTGTGACTTAGTATTACAGGAGACTATTGCAGAATCAAATCGGGAATTTGAAAAGCTGGAAAATCTTCAGAAGTATATTGATGAACAAAACAACGAATGGATTTCTGCACAGAAGGCAGCAACAACACCGTTAATGCAGGAATTATTGAATAACAAGCTGTCAGAGGAACTCAAAGAAAAAACAGGATTCCACGAAGAAAAGCAAGGATATAAAGTGTTCGGCGAAGTTTTCGTGACAAACAAGTACGGAGCGAATGTAGCTTTAACAGAAAAAACCTCTGATTACAGGCAGGATGACGAACTATGGTGGGAAAAAGCAAGGGAAAATGGTTTATATGTAGGTGATGTCGAATACGATGAAAGTTCGGGTATTCATTCTACTGCCATCGCGATAAGAAGCGATGACGAAGAGGGAAATTTTAATGGAGTAGTAAAGGTTGTTTTAAATATCGAAGAAGCAATTGACATAATCAGGAAGACGAAAGAAATTATAAGATACAACAACGCAGAGTTTAAGTTACTTGACAGGAACGGCAGGACGATTTTTGACCAATCAGGAGAGTTTAAGTTTTTCGAAAATGTATCTAACAGTGAATTTTTTAAGGAAATAGCAGGTGACAGAGGATATTTACGAAAGAAAGCAGAGGATGAGAAAGAGGGAAAAACAGAATTGTTGGCCTTCGCTCGTTCACAAGGTCATTATGACTACAAAGGCCTCGGCTGGATTTTAACAATTGAGTACCAGACAGCAGAGCTGTTTGCCCCTGTTGTTCAATTAAGAAACATCATACTAAGCATTTCATTAGCACTGACAATGCTGGCCGTTATACCCGGTATTCTTATCTCCAACTATATTTCCAGGCCCCTTTCGAAACTCAAAGCCGCCATGGATAAAATCGGCAAAGGGGACATGGGCATCAAGGTTGACATTAAAAGAAATGACGAAATCGGCCAATTGGCCAATGCTTTCAATCAAATGGTCGAACATCGCAAGCAGGCCGAAGAAGCATTGCGCATCAGCGAAGGAAAACTCGGCGCTATGCTGAGTGCTATCGCTGATGACATTGCCGTGATAGATGATGATCTGAATATCATATGGACAAATGATACAGCCAGGGAAATATTCGGTGACGATATTGTCGGGAGGAAATGTTACGAAGTATACCACCAAAGGAATAAACCCTGCGAACCCTATCCATGTCCTACCCTCCAGGCATTTCAAGATGGCAACATCCACCAGTACGAATCCCAGATAACAGGCAAAGACGGCAAAAGCAGATATATCCATTCTATCGCCAACGTGGCGTTAAGAGACGAAGATGGGAAACCGACAGGAGTGCTGGAGATCTGCAGGGACATCACAGAACGTAAGCGAATGGAGGAGGCACTCCGCGAAAGCGAAGAAAAATACAAGAATTTGTTCGAACAAATGAGTAGTGGTGTAGGAGTATACGAAGCAATCGATAACGGAAATGATTTCGTTATAAGGGACTTCAACCGGACCGGTGAGAACATTGAACACATAGACAGGAAAGATATCATCGGAAAGCAGGTAACTGAAGTATTTCCCGGCATAAACGAATTCGGATTATTAGATGTGTTCAAACAAGTTTGGGAAACTGGGAAGACAGAATACTTCCCAGACACTTTATATATGGATAAGAGCGGTCGTCGTGGTTGGCGGGAGAACTGGGTTTACAAGTTGACCACCGGCGAAGTAGTAGCTGTTTATAATGATATCACAGAACGTATGCAGACTGAAGAGGCTTTGCGGGCAAGTGAACGCAAATACTCCGACCTTGTTCAACAATCTCCGGATGCCATTATTTCGCTGGACAAGGCCGGTAATTTTCTATCTTTCAATCCGGCCGCTGAGCGTGTAAGCGGGTTCTCGGCACAAGAGGTAATTGGCAGAAACTTTACCAAGGTTGGCATCTTGGACAAAGAGTCCATCGCAAAATTGCTGAATGAGTTTGGGCTGATCCTCACCGGCGACGAACGTCAACCATTCGATTTGATTATCACGCAAAAGGATAAAAGTCACGTATTCATGGAAGCCAACGGACGCTTGATTAAGCAAAAAGGCCGGAAGACATGGATACAGGTGACTCTTCGAGACATAACCGAGCGTAAGCGGGCGGAGGATCGTTTGGAGAAAATAAACACTTGCCTGCTCAGCCTGGGCAATGACTTTACGGAAAACGCCAATAACATTACCGCCCTGCTTGGAGAGCTTCTTGGAGCAACCTGCGCCCTGTACAACCGTCTCGACAATGAGATGCTCTGCTCACTGGCACAGTGGCATACGCCGCCGGACTATAACCCCCGGGACAAAGCCGATGGACACATCTGCTACGACGTGATCCGGCAAGGCACCAACGAGGCCTATGTAATCCGAGATTTGCAGAACAACTCTTACGCGCAGAGCGATCCAAACGTGCTCGCATACGGCCTGCAGACCTATGTCGGCCAGGCGGTCTTGTGCAACGGCCGTTATATCGGTTCATTGTGTGCGGCTTTCCAGAAGGATTTTGATCCATCCGCAGACGAAAAGAAAATAATCGGAATCCTCGCCTCCGCCATGCGGGTCGAGGAAGAACGCAGAAAGGCCAAGGAAGAACTCAGGCAGTCCCAAAAAGCGGCCGAAGAAGCCTTGCAAACTAGAGAACTTATCCTGGATACGATGCCCGTCGGCGTAATAGTTGTCGGCAGGGACAAAACGATACGCAGAGTAAACAAGACTGCACTAATGATGATGGGCTGCAACTCACTGCAAGAGGTCATTGGAAATACCTGCCATAAAATAATATGCCCCAACGAGGTAAATAAGTGTCCGGTGATAGATTTGGGCAATTCGGATGACAATTCGGAAAAAGTGCTGGTCAACAGCGACGGCCAGGAAATCCCAATCCTAAAAACAGTCCTGCCCATAACGCTTGAAGGCGAAGATGTCCTTCTCGAAGCGTTTGTCGATATCACCGATCGCCGGAAGGCCGAGCAGGAGCTGGAAAAACTGAACAAAGACCTGGAATCCGCCGTCTGGGAACTGAGACGCGCGAACAAAGAGCTTCAGGAATTCGCATACATAACCGCTCACGACTTAAAAACACCGCTGCGAGGAATCGGAACCCTTGCCGACTGGATATCAACGGACTATGCCGACAAGTTCGATAAAGAAGGCAAACAGCAAGTCAAACTGCTCGTCGAAAAGGCAAAGCAAATGAGCGCTCTGATCGACGACATCCTGCAATATTCCAAGCTCGGGCACAGCAGCCCCGAAAAGCAGCAAGTCGATTTGAACACAGTGCTTTCAGAAGTAATTGCCGGCATAGATCCGCCCGAAAATATTGAGATAACCATCGAGAACGAATTGCCCGTTTTATTGTGCGAGAGAACACAAATCATGCAGGTCTTCCAGAACCTGCTGAGCAACGCCGTTAAGTATATGGGCAAGCCCGAAGGACAAATCAAAGTCGGCTGTGTCGAGCAGGACGGCTTTTGGAAATTCAGCGTTGCCGATAACGGGCCCGGAATCAACGAGAAGTATTTCAAGAAAATCTTCAAGATATTCCAGACGCTTTCGCTGCAGGATCGAGTCGACAGCACAGGCATCGGCCTTTCAATCGTCAAAAAGATTGTCGAGCTGAATGCCGGCATCGTTTGGGTCGAATCCGAACCCGGCAAAGGAAGCACATTCTTCTTTACCATGCCGATTTCATGTAGTTGCCAGGAAGTTTTAGCCGGATCTACCGCCGAACAAGCATAATAATCTCCTTTATAAGCTTAATATTGTTATCCGCCCCGATCTCCTTTTTCGGATTTAGGATTTAGAGCTTCGGATTTCCGGCCGAAGGCCGGCGATTGGCTTTGAATTGGCTTTGTTTTTTGCCGCCTTCAAAGCGTAGAAATCTTCATAATACCCTTTCAGTAAAGAGCTTGCGCCATTTTCGCCCTGCCATAAATTGGGTTTGTTTTTTCAATCCAGTCTTCAACCCCCAGATAAATCTGGGGGCTAAATAAATTGGGTTTGAATTGGCTTTGTTTTTTCGCCGCCCAAAACCGCAAAATTCTTCATAATCACCTTTCAGTAAAGAGTTTGCGCCAGTTTCGTCCTACCGCAAATTGGCTTTGTTTTTTCAAGTTAAGCTCCATTTTTCGTCGTTTTCTTCTCTTTTTCACCTGTTTTTTTCATTATTTTGGCTTGTTTTTGCAAATTTTAGAGAGCATCAGGCTTTAGTCTGTCATTGCGAGCG
>CAYTNN010000050.1:1229-24098 GCA_964439135.1 uncultured Pirellulales bacterium | reverse complement strand
CTCCATTGAATAAACTCAAAGCACGTAAAAGTCGGCCTGATTTTAACTTGTGGTCAACGGTCTGTCCACTTTCTTTTGGAGTTGCCTGTCCGGTCAATCTGACAAGGTTATATTTCTGCCGGTTTCTTCGGGCTCGAAAATGTGAATCTTTTCGAAGTCAAAGTATAGTTTTACGTTATCATTGACCTCAAGCGTGGTGTGAGGATCGATGCCGGCGATGAATTTCTGTCCCGAGGTATGAGTCAGATAGGCGTCCGTCCTGCTACCGACCGGCTCAATGACGTTGACCATTGCGGATATGGTATTGTCGGTGAGTCCGGGAGACTGCTGCGGCGAGATATTCTCCGGCCTGACTCCCAGGACCATCTGCTTGTCATAATAATCTCGTAATACGTTCTTCAGACGCTGCGGCAGCCTGACGGTATCATTGCCGATTGCAAAATACGCCGTATCGTTTTTGAGTTTCAGGTCGCCTGCGAAGAAGTTCATCGGAGGCGTGCCGAGAAAGCCCGCTACGAATTTATTGACCGGCCGCTCATAGACTTCCATTGGGCCGGCTGTCTGTTGAATTTCACCGTCACGTACCACGCAAACGCGGGTGCCCAGGCTCATCGCTTCGGCCTGGTCGTGGGTAACATAAATAGTTGTGGTTCGTAATCTCTGGTGCAGGCTTTTCAGTTCCGCACGGGTGGTAAGACGCAGCCCGGCGTCGAGATTGCTCAAAGGCTCGTCGAACAGAAACACCCGGGGGTTGCGAACGATAGCTCTGCCGAGAGCCACCCGCTGGCGCTGGCCGCCGGACAGGGCCCCGGGTTTTCGTCGCAGCAGGTGCTCGATGCCCAGCAGCTTTGCAGCCTCCCCGATGCGTTTTTTTCTCTCGGATCTGGGGATATTGCGCATTTTCAAGGCGAACGCCATGTTCTGCCAGGCATTCATGTGGGGATACAAGGCGTAGTTCTGGAATACCATGGCGACGTCGCGGTCCTTCGGAGAGACATCATTGACAAGACTATCTCCGATATAAATGTTGCCGGATGTCATTTCTTCCAACCCGGCAATCATTCTCAGCGTTGTGGTTTTTCCGCATCCGCTCGGCCCTACTATGACCATGAACTCACCATCTGCGACGTCCAGATTGAAATTTCGGACCGCTGTAACTTTGCCTTCGAAAACCTTGGTGACATTTTCCAATAAAATCCGGGCCATTGTTTTAGTCTCAAGAACAATCAAAAGATATTTCGCCGGAACCGATGCTTCGCGCGCCAGGCAAACAGAGAGCCTATCAGAATATAGCCAGCCATACAAGCTGACATCCAAGCCGTTGACTCCGTCGCGTTCAAATTACCATGTCCGGGCCAATAATAACTTCCTGTATTCACTGATTTTTCGCCGGCGGTAGCTATCATTATATTTCCCATGTGAACAAAGGGATTCGTATCTATATAGGCTTCGACCAATTCACGAGCATCGCGGGTGAATGGGGTGTTAATTGAGGCGACTATGGCCATCAACAAGGGCAATATGGCCCAAATTGTCGCCGCCAGGGTGAAATTCATTATAACTGCCGTGGTGGTGTTCTTAAAGCGGGAGCTGAAATACAATCCACTGCTTGATAGAAATATCACCGTCCATGTCACCAGAATCCCTGTCTGGATAATTGCTAACGGGTGGATGAATCCTATAAGGCTAAACACAATAATATGTCCGAAAAGCAGCAGCCAAGCGGGAAAACATCGCCGCAGTGCCCCGACGAATTTTCCGAGCAGAATATCTTTGTCATCCAGAGGCGTTGCCAGCAGGACCGGCCAGGAACGGGATTCTCTTTCGGAGGTGATACTCGTTGCCGGAAGAACGATTGTAAATAGCATTCCCACTGCCATGAAAATTACGGCGTATGCCGCGTGGGTTCCTTCATCATCCAAGATATTTGCTTTGGCACAAAGGTAATACGTTCCACTCAGCAGTATCAGGCCGATAGATGCTAAGATGCAGGTACGGATCTTATGATGTCTGAACATTGGAGATCGCAGCTCTTTCCAGATGATCGGAGGGCCGACAACGCGTCTGATTGCCCCGGCGAAAGCCTGCTGATTGGCTCCGGCTCCTTTTGCTGCACGGCGAAAGCGGCGCTTACCGGCCGAATTATCCAATTGCCCCGTAGCCTGCCGCAGCGCTACTTTGCGGACAATAATAACCGAAACAAACAACAGAAGTGCGGACACAGCCAGCATGATGCTGCAATGCAAAGGCCAGGAGTAAAAGGTAATTGCCGCTGCCGAACGCGGTTCGACCATTGCGATTGTGTTGATAAACATGCTGCAGTAGGGATTAGGCAGAAAAATTAAGGTAAATATACTTCTCTCCGATATCGCAGGATTCGCTATATCCCAGACAGCATAAAGGCCAAGTGGCAGCAATGCGAAGATCGTGCCGAGTGTCAGAATAGTCATAATAATGACAGCATAGGCCCTTCGGCTGAATATTGAGAAGAACAAGCTGAGCGAACCGACAAAAATGACGGTCGTCAGAGTGATACAAAGGCTCGATATAACGTAATTCCAGGGCACGCCACCCATGACGCGGATGATGGCCAGCAACGGCAGACTGATGGCCATCAGCAAAACCAACTGCAGAAGCTTGCTGAGAAGTTTTCCCATGACGATCTGAAAGCTGTTAATCGGCGTAGTCATCAGCAGGCCGAGGGTACGGTGATAGATTTCGTCGCTGATGGAATTGCTGAGCAAAATCACGGCGAGGAACTGAGTGGCACAAAACTGGAACCAAACCGTATAAATGACGATGGATTTTCCGGCTTCGGCCATTCGGGAGATTCGATATAAGGACGATCCGCTTTGTCCCATTGCCTCGATCCAGACAAGAACTAAAAAGGCGGTCAGCAAGGCTATATAAGCGAAGCGGAGAACATAGTTTCTGCGTCGTCTGCTGGATACGCGAAGCTCCTTATCGAAAATGGGCCCCGTCAGCCGCAGCGGGCTCAGAACCTTCAAGATGAAATTGTATAAAACAGCAATCATAACTACTTTAATACCAGCTATAAGGATCTCCGGCGTATATTGCTAACTGCTATAGCGAAAGCACCCAATGCCAGCGACAAGTATATTACCAAAAGAATTATAAGTCCAAGCCACGAAACCAAAAATGCTACAAGCCAATCCATTCCGCGTCCGGTTTGTTGAAACGGTCCATTAATTTCGCTCCAGCCACCGGTGACACCCAGGATCATGATTGCTGCGAAAAGCGGACTGATCAGAAAAGGGGGAAGAGGCAAAGGACAGCAGACCGGTACCGTAAAGCCGAGAAATAAGACAAGGTTTATGGATGCCGATATCGAGCTGCGTTTGAAACAGGAACTGAAAAAAACGCCAACAGCGGAAACCAAAAGCGTACTGCTTACGATTAACAACGCTAAAGGCAAGATAGCGGCAGGCGGGATACAGCCTGCCAGGCTGAACACTGTGACGTGAGCGGCAAGCAAAAGCCAGAAGGCCCAGCCTCCGAGGCACGAGCCAATGATTTTACCGAAGACAATTTGTTTTTCGGTCAGCGGGGTGGTGAGCAGCATAGGCCAGGTCCGGGCTTCTTTCTCAGAAGTAATGCTGGTGGCGGCGGAAGTAGCAGTCCGAAGCAAACCGAAGAAAAAGTAAACCACAATGAAGACTATATGTGCTCCTTCGCGACCAAGAAGGTCCGCATAAGCGCAATACGAATAAACGGCCGCCAGGATTAGAACGGCTACAATTGTGGTGATAATAGAGCCCATGCGAAAATTTTTGATCCAGAGGCTTATCATCTCTTTCCAGATAATGGGCGGACCTTTCACCGGCCTGATCCGCCTGGAGGCTCTGTGCAAAATCGTTTTCGTTCTGAGTTTTCCATCAGCGATCCGGCGTTCTCTGCGGGATGAGAATATGCCGGCCTGCCCGGTTGCCTGGCGCAGTCCCACCCTCCGGACACATAACGTCGAGAAAACCAGCAGAAGCGTTGAGAAGCCCAGCATAATTACACAGTGCAGCGGCCAGGACAGGACAAGTGCAGCCGAGGTGGGAGTAAGCATATTCTGGGTAGCAAATCCCATAGCGATAAAAGGATTCACATACAAGAGTGACATCTCGGAAACTATGCGCACCTGGTATACAAATTGCAGAAGTTGTATCACGACCGGCGGCCCAATGTAAAAGAGAAAGCAGACAAGGACCGTTCTCACAATGACAGAATGCGAATGCCGGTTTGTTATCGAAAAGACCAGACTGACGGACCCTGCAAAAATCGCCGCCGTCAGAGTTATGCAGAGACTCGATATGACATAGCCCCAGGGCACGCCGCCCATGACGCGGATGATGGCCAGCAACGGCAAACTGATGGCCAGCAGCAGAACCAGTTGTAAAAGTTTGCTGAAAAGCTTACCAATGACAATCTGAAGGCTGCTGATGGGCGTGGTCATAAGCAGGCCAAGTGTCCGATTGTATATCTCGCCACTGATCGCGGTGCTTAACATTACAATTGCGATAAGCTGAATCGCGATGAACTGAAACCAGATAATGGTAGTAGTGACATATTTGCCGATCTCCGGCATTCGGGATATTTGATACACTAAGGAAACGGAGTTACCGATCTTTGTCGTAACGATCCACGCAAATGCAATAAAGGCCGTCAATAGACACACGTAAGCGAAACGCAAAAAATAGTTTCTTTTTCGCCGGCTGGATACGCGAAGCTCCTTATCGAAAATGGGCCCCGTCAGCCAATACAGGCTTAGGAATCGCCCCACAAAATTAGTCAAATCGGTAATCATTATCACAGAAGACACGCTCAAAAAACATTGCGGCGGAACCGGCACTTGGCGCGCCAGCCGAAGAGAACGCCGGCAACCGTGTATATCAGCATATAGATAATCACAAGGCCGGTCGTCGGCCACACCTTGTGCCAGGAACTGTCGGGCCAGGCAAAGTTGAGGTTCGAGAAACCAGCTTGTGCATTCCAGCTTCCGCCGGCTCCGTCCATCAGTATAGCAATTTGGGCCGTGGGATTGGCCGACACCAAATCATCAATCACATCATAATCGTCATTAAAAACGGAAACTAACCCGAGCACGGAGGGTAAAACGACCCAGAGAACCAGAACCAGACCAAAGCTGGCGATCACCGCCGAGGTGGTCCGCTTAAAGCGAGCGCTGAAATAGAGGCCGGCACCAGTGAGAAACACGATCAGCCCTGTAGCAAATATTGGCATATGAAGGATAGCAACCGGATGGATGTATTTTAAGCAGATAAAAAGGGAAATATGGCCGGCCATAAGCAGCCAGATGGGAAGGCATCGGCGAAATACACCTATAGCCTTGCCCATAAGGATATGCCAGTCGTCCATGGACGTGGCCAGCAGGATAGGCCATGACCGAGTCTCCTTCTCCGAAGTGATACTCGTGGCCGAAAGAACTATTGTAAAGACCGAGCCGATCACGGTGAACATCAGCACGTAAGTCATTTGGGTAAAGGCCTCATCCAGATAGTTTTCGCATGCCCCGTAAGTGATCAGCAGGGCAATAATAGCGATGGCCAGTCCGATGATGCTGTTTCTACCCTCGGCGCCCTGAATCATGGGAGCCCTAAGCTCTCTCCAGAGAACGGGTGAATCGGTAACTCGCCTGATAACGCCGGGCAGCTCATGTTGCTCGGCGTGCCCGCGTGAGGACTTCTTTGACTTCTTAGCGAGCGTGCGATTTGTGACCGACTCAATCTGACCGACGGCCTGCCGCAAAGCTACTTTGCGTACGATTTTTACAGACATGGTGATCAACAGGGCCGAGGCGCCTAACATTAACATACAGTGCAGGGGCCAATAGAAGAGCGATACTCCGGTCGGCGTAATGGCCAACATTATCATCGTTTTTGGCGCAGAAGGCGATATCATCATCGCGGTATTTACAGACATTGCACCGAAAGGATTTAAGTGTAGAAAAGCGACTAATAACGGAAATGCAGCCACCGAATTCCCTAACACGGGGACATATAACCAGCGCGGAATGAAAAGGACACCGGTAATTGTCGGGATAAAGAAAAAAAGAACGCCGAGAGTCACGACGGTTTTGATGATGACGACGTAGGCCCGCCGGCTATTGATTGAAAAGTACAGACTGAGCGAGCCGGCAAAAATAACGGCTGTGAGCGTAATACACAGGCTGGACAGAACGTAATCCCACGGCACGCCGCCGAAAATACGCACAATCGCCAGCATCGGCAGACTTATCGCCAGCAGCAGGATAATCTGCAAAAGCTTGCTGAAGAGTTTACCCATTACGATTTGAAAGCTGCCGATTGGCGTTGTCATCAGCAGGCCCAGCGTGCGGTGATAGATTTCATCGCTGATGGACGTGCTGAGCATGATCACCGCGATTATCTGCGTGGCAAAGAACTGAAACGTGACGATGGTTGTGACGATGGTTTTGCCCGCAAGCGCCAACCGGGATTTCTGATATGCCGATGATCCTTCGGATTTGACCATACTGAGCCAGACGATGGTGATGAAAAATGTCAGCAGGATGACATAAATCAGCCGGAGTGTGTAGTTTCTTTTTCGCCGGCTCGATACGCGCAGCTCCTTATCGAAAATCGGCCCCGTCAGCCACGACAAGCTCAAAAATCGCGAAACCGAATTTATTGAAATAGTGCTCATATCCTTCCAGAAAATGTCAGAAAATGTTGCGTCTCAATCGGCGCCGGGCACATCGTGCAAGAGACAGGCCGGCTCCCCCAATAGTCAAGCTGCGAACAATTGTCACGCCAAAGGACAACCACTGTCCCCCCCTGCTAAAGACAGCCGTATAGAATAAACGATACAAGGGATTGAATGCGCCACAGAAAAGAAACGTTATCGCAAGGTGCAAGCCAATTGTGGCGGCGACCGCTGAAGTGGTAGTTCTGAAACGAGTCCCGAAATACAAACCGCTGCCTATCACGAACATGACAGAGGAGGCGAGAGGCAGCAAGCTGAGAGCAATTCTGAGGATAATAGTGTGGATGTTCTTTATACCTAATATCTTAAAGTATAAGATGGACAACAGAATGAAATACATTAGCAGCAGTGGGACATTTCGTCTGAATGCCGCAATTGCCTTTCCTCGAACAATGTCCCTGTCCTCCAGCGGCGTGGCCAGCAACACGGGCCAGGTGCGGGCCTCCTTCTCGATGGTTATACCCCCGGCAGAGAATACTGCCATCCGAATCATAACAACCAGGTAAAAGGCGGATATGAAATACCCCGAAAGGAAAGAGTTCCTCCTGCTGCCGAGCAGCAGCAGGACAGCGGCAATAAAAAAAGCACTGGTTAACAGCAGAAAAATCGCGGCTTCTCCTTTGCTGCGCCCGATGAAACCTTTACGCATCTCCTTCCAGATTATCGGCTGGCCTGTGACCGGTATAATCAAGCTGTCCGGGTATTGAGGGCCCGCTTTGTAGAAGATGCGAGTGAGCATTCGTTCCAAAATCCCCGCCGACCACAGTTTTGTTGTCGAACTAAACGTGCCGACCAGAGAAGCTCCTCGAATGCGCCAGACTGCTATGGCAATTAAAACGGCCGTGACGGCCAACATATGCAGGCAGTGCAGGGGCCATGAAAAAAAGCTCGGAACTCCGCTCTGAATGAACTTTGCATTTGAGGCTGCGAATGACACGAAAGGATTCGTCAGGGCAAGCAGCGATTGAGTCACTTGCCTGTCAAATATGAACATCCCCTTAATCGCGAGAAGATTGAACAATCCGGGCAGTGCGCCGAAGAACACCATGTAAACCGTGACGGTTACAAGAATGACCGTATGGGCATGGCGATAGGTCATCGACAAGAACAGGCTCAAGGCACCCGCGAGAAGAGTTGCGGTCAAAGTGATGCAGATGCTCGATGCCACATAATCCCACGGCACACCCCCGAAGACCCGGACAATTGCCAATAGCGGTAAACTTATCGCCAGCAGTAATATCAACTGTAATAGCTTGCTCAGGAGCTTGCCGGTGACTATCTGGAAGCTGCTGATGGGTGTCGTCATAAGGACGCTCAGTGTGCCGGTATGGATTTCATCACTGACCGAAGAGCTGAGCATGACAATAGCGATTAGCTGTGCGGTGATAAATTGAAACCAGACAATAGCAGTGATTATCTGCTTGCCTGCCGATGACAATCTCGAAATTTGATAAACGGCCGATCCGGAACTGCGTATGCCGAGGGTAGAGTACCATATCGACAAAATGAAAATACTCAACAACAGGATATAGGTAAAGCGTAGAAAATAGTTTCTTTTTCTCCGGCTGGAGACACGCAGCTCTTTTTCGAAGATAGGCCCGAAGAAGTAGGCCGGGTCGAACAAATTCGAAAACGTGCTGGTCAATGCCATCGTCATAGAGGCCTCTTTTGCCGCTCATTATGTGAAGTTGAGATCATCTTATCGCTGCCCGTGTGCTCAGTGAACCACGCCTTTGGTTAACTGCAGGAATGCATCGTCGAGTTTAAGCCGCTCGGGCTGGATGGATATAATATCCAAACCTGCGTTAACCAGTGTCCGAGCGACGATGCCGGTAGCATTCTTGCCCTCATGGAAAGTGACGGCTATCTCGCCACCGAGGGCCTGGACCTGGCGGACCTGGGGCAGAGCAGAGAGCAGCTCGGTCGCTTTGTCCTGGTGGTCGGCCACGCTGACCCGGACCTTGCTTTCGATTCCGAGGCGTGGGCGAATTTCTTCCAGCGTGCCGCTGAAGACCAGCCGGCCGTGCTCGATAATGCCGACATGGTCGCAAATCTCCTCCAGCTCACTGAGAATGTGGCTGGAGATCATAATGGTTTTTCCCATGCGTTTGAGCTCGCGCAGCAGCTCTCTTATTTCGATTCGGGCGCGCGGATCGAGCCCGCTTGCCGGCTCATCCAGTATCAGCACCTTCGGATCGTGTATCAGAACACGCGCCAGGCCGAGCCGCTGCTGCATGCCTCGGGAAAGGCTGTCTACGGTGGCACTCTTCTTGGATTCCAGGTCGGTCAATTCGAGCACGCCTTCAACGATGGATTTACGCTTTTTACGCTCTATACCGAACGCAGCGGCAAAGAATTCGAGATACTCGAAGACTTTCAGATCGTCGTACACACCCATAAAGTCGGGCATGTATCCGACGAGCCTGCGTACTTTTTTGCCTTCTTTAGCGACGTTCAGCCCGTTGATAAAAGCGCTGCCACCAAACGGCTCCAAAAGTGTCACCAGTATCCGCATGGTGGTCGTTTTCCCGGCACCGTTCGGGCCGATGAAACCGAATATGTCGCCGTCTTTAATGGTCAAATTCAGATTGTCCACAGCCGTTAAATTGCCATAGTTCTTAGTCAGATTTTTAGTTTCGATCATTTCTGGGTTTCCTCTTGCTGCTCTTTCGGAAAAACGACAAGGCGAGCCAACTGTATGTGATTGCGTTTATATGTGCGATCTTTGAGACCGAACGATATGGGAGCCTGGTCGTATTCGACGGAGACGATTGCGGCTCCGCCGGCAAGATACGCGCTCATCGCTTGAGTACGCTGCAGGCATCCCTGGGCGAAAAAAGCATCCTCCTTTTTGAAATTGATATAGGATCGGCCTCGGCGAGAGTTATATTGTCTATAACGTTCCGTCCCGTAGTCGTCCCATATCCCCATTCTGTGGGACCGGCTGCTGAACCGCTTGCTGTCGCCGGCCGGAACGGTATCGAATTTTATGCCGCGATTGTTACTCAGGAGGACACGACCGCTTAGAATCGGGGACTTGGACCCATTTACGATGTTAACAACAATATCATCGCCTTGAGTCTGCACTTCGGCATTGAACGGCAACTTTTGCAGAGACGATTCGTTGAGCAGGCACTGGACATCCCATATATTGACCGGTATGGAATATGGCAGATTTCCGCCGTCATGCTGAAAGCAATAAATTCTTCTGCCGCTGACTTCTGTGTTTCGTTGCCAGATGGATTCCTGGGTGGGAGCGATACCGGACCACCACTGATTGGGCTGCAGATTTTCGAGCTGATAGTTGTCGCTGGAAGGAGCGAACAGACCGCAATAATCGGTGGACCAGGCGTAGCTGCTGTTTTCGATTCCGTCTAGGACGGATACGACCCTCAATTCCATGTCGCCGGCGCGCAGGGCCTGCACGCCGTAATAAGCGCCGACGGTAAACAGGATAATCCAGAACGCACAGGTTAGCCAAGTCAGTGGAAGGCGATCCATCCGTTTGAGCAGTTTGTAGTCAACCGGGCCCAGCAGAACAGCCAGGGTAATCAGTAAAAGTATCACCCACCAGATGCTCAAAGGCCGGATCCCCTGGTACAGGAATTCCATAACAGCGTTGTTCGCGGCCTGGGCCCAGCCGATTTCGAATTGATTTCTATTGCCGGGCCTGCCCGTTTCGATTTTGGCATCTGAGGCGGATTGAATAGTCCGGCTTATCTGGTTTGACCGGATTCCGCCGGCAATATGGCGTCGCGGTGGACCCATTGCAGATTTCTCCGGGCTGCTTATCTGGTTTGACCGGATTCCGCCGGCGGTTGTGCCGAAGGGCAAAGAATCGCCATATTCCAGGACTTCCTTGATACAGTAGACCCAGAACAACGCTGAATTTTCACGCTGCCTGTCCGTCATTGTGGCCGGATCGAAAGCCAATACACCCAATCGTCCGAAGCCTGCGTATCCCGTCGCAAAAAGGCATTCGCCGGCATCGTTCGTTTCGACTTTGTAAAAGTTGGCATCAGATTTCGGCACCAGCGCCCAGCCGTTCACCGTTTCCGGCTCGCCGCCGATCAATCCGAGTTTATCGAGAATCTCCGGGGGGACAGTCATTTGTTTAAGGTCATGCAATTCGATAGGTAATAGCCGGGCGAGCGGATTAGCAGGGGCCAGGGGATGGCTTCCCGGTATGAGCAGCAATTTGCCGCCGTTGGATACCCATTGGGCGATCGCATTTAACTGCTGGGCGTTAAACAGATTCCAGTCCGGGTCATAGAGGATAAGCAGGTCCAGAGGGACGAATCCCGTCCAGTCCCAGGGGACCATTCGCGGCAGCTTATCTCCCAAGCGCACCTCACCCTGCCCCCTGTGAGACAGACATTTGGATTGTTTTGGCAGACGCAACAGGCCGAATTTCCTGTTGCCGACAAGCCCGATCAGCAGATCGTTTTCGTTCACGACCGTTATAAAACGGCTTTCCGTCTCCATGCCCCAGAGTTCGAAGTCCTGAGACCATTGTGTTCGCCCGCGGTCTTTGTCGACAAGCCTTACGCTGCACTTGTCGGCGGTAAACGCGAACTTGGTGACAAGCGGCAAATGCAATGGTATATCCGGAGTCAGCACAAACTCGTAATTAACGTTCATCGTATTTAAGCCGTCCTGCTGGGCGGAGACGGTTATAATGCCAGCGAAAGGTTCGGTAAGAGTACTGCTTATTCCGATTTCCACCGGCGTCCACTCCATCGGGCGATAGTAACCGCCCCAGCCGCAGAAAAAATCGACGTTGAACGGATCTTCATCTTTCTCGGCGGCTGCGGCGATGACCAGGGCCGGAAAAACTAATAAAACAAGCAAAACGCGTAACATTTGTAACCCTCGCTGAATGCTAAGTTTATGTGCTAAATTCGAACCTTGCGATTATATATAATCCACTCCAGAGACACAAGGACTAAAGCCAGACCAACAAGAAACGGCCACAGCGGAAGATTTGCCCGGCTAAGGTCACTGGCCTCGGCCTGTACAGGCTGGCCCGAAAGAACAATCTCACGCTGCGGTTCAATATTGCTCTCCTTCGGATCGAGCAGGTTAACGGCAAAGAATCTGGCCGGCTGCTCGCCGATGCTAAGGCGATACGTGCCGGCCCTGCCCGTCCCGGGGAAGCGTAGAGAGCCCGAAGCGCTGGACCTGATTTCTGTGCCGGAAAAATCAGGCCCGTCGATTTGAGCTGCGATTTGGCCATCGAGACCCTCGACAACAATCGGCTCGCCGACCTTTAAGTTCATTTCCTGATCGGCTCCGAGCTGCATGCCCAGAAAGCCGGCGGCGTTATAGCAGAAAAGAACGAAACCCGGTTCGAACGGCCAGTTGCTTTGCAGCACGTCGAAACCGGCCAGCAGAAACACGCTGCCGTTTCGCCGAACAAGGGCAAGGGCAGGCGTTTCATTGAACTCGGCCAGAACATCCGCGTCACGCGGCAGTATCATTCTGTGGCATTTGGCGGCGAACAGGTTCGTCAGATCGACATATTTCAACACCGGGTGCTTCGTCCTCCAATCGACGATGACCTGGTTTTCGAGCTCTTCGGGAGATGATACGTCGATACCATCGGGCGGCCGGCCGAAAACGAGATAGCGGCACTTGGGCAGCGCCGCGGGCACGTGATTATCAAGCACAATCATATCATAGCGTTGTTCGACACTCAGATCATTTTGGTCCATTGCATCGAATTGTGCCGGGCTTTGTTGTTCGAGCTTAGCCAGCGGGCAAGCCTGCAATGCCGATTCAAGCACCTTATTTTTAGCCGTTACGAGCAGGACCGACAGTTTCTTCGGGGGCGACAGAATCGCCCATGCGGCGTCATCGCAGCTAAGACAGTCCGGTTGAGGCCCCGATTCGTCGGAACCCTGTAACTTTCTGACCTCGAGCACCCCGGCCTCGGCATACGATAGAGAAAAATCCACCGCTAACTTGCCGGGCTGGACGGCATTAGACGACTCATCAGTCTTTCGCTGAGGAACTGTCACAGACCTGACCGCACGCACATCGTCATTGATGCTGAGCTGCACATCACAGGTTATCGGCGCAGTACCGTAATTGGCCAGTGTAGCGAAAACATTTACCTCTTCGGGATTCTCGTAGCTCCTTCGCGCCTGCATGGCTATTACGGCAACGTTCTGCTGCGACTGGCCCATGCAGTGAAAGGTCAACTCATCGGGCCCGACCACTAACTGGTCCAGATCGCGGATTTGCCCATCGCTGAACAGTACGAGCTGGGCCGGTTCTTCGGCGCTCATGAAGTTGGCTTCGACGCCGGGCGACTGCGCGAAGGCGCGGGCCACTACAATCGCCTCGGCCAGTGACGAGACGCCGTCACTTGGCCCGACCGCTTCAATGGCCCGGTTCAACTGCTTCTTGTCGGATGTAAAATTGCACATGACCTTGGCACGGTTGTCGAAGGCGATGACCATTGTCTGGTCGGACTTGTCCTTAAATGAATAGAAAGCTTTGCTTCGCAGCGTCTCGACGAATATTTTGGCCTGCTCTTTAGCGGCCTCCAGACGGCTCGGCTTGACATCCGTTGCGTTCATACTGGCGGATCGATCCATCAATAACACGTATCGGCGCGCCGGGCCGGCAATCAGCGAAAGAATCGGCCCGGCCAGCGCAAGCAGTATAGCCAGCAGCACAAGTAGTTGCAGCAGCAGCAGGATATTGCGCCTGAGCCTTTGAAATGGAGCGTTGACCTGCATGTCCTGGACCGCACGTTTCCAGAGCAGCGTGCTCGAAACAATCTGCTCGCGCCGTTTGAGCTTGAGAAAATACAGCAGCAGCAATAGCGGCACGGAAACCGCAGCGGCATAAAGAGATGTTATGGGTGTCAGCCATTCCATAAATTTCTGTAGGGGCAACCCAGTGTGGTTGCCCTGATCCTTAATTTGTATTATCGTTATCCGGGCGGCCACATGGGGCCGCCCCTACGATGTTACAATTCGGCCTTAACTAACGAAGCAGCCGGATTCGCCGTAAATAATTCAGCACGAGCGACTCCACCGAATCGGCCGAATTGGCCAGCACATAAACGGCGCCCCGCCTCGTGCAGAAATCCTTCAATTCGTTACAGTAAGCAGTCAGATTTCGCTTATAGTACTTCGACAGCGCAGAGCTGACGGTAATCTCGGCGGCGTCGGCATCTTCGATATCGATCAGCTTCAACTCCCCGCTCAGGTTGGGCGAAAGCTCCTGCGGGCAGAGCACCTGTATCGCGTACAAGTCGTATTGCCTGCCGATCAGCCGGCGCAGGCCCGAATCGTAACCTTCCTTAAACAGAAAATCGCTCAACACGACCATCACCCCCGAGCCGATGCGCCCGGCGGCCAACTGCCTGCACGCACTGTCAAAATTCGAGGGTCCGTCGCAGTCGGTGGTCAAAAGGCATTCGGCCATGTTGTTCAGGTAGTTACGGCCACGCATATTGGCAAGCTGGACTGTTACACCGTCGGCGATAAAACTGATAGTGACCCGGTTGTTATTGACAAGACTGACGTATCCGAGAGCGGCGGTGAGCTTCTTGATAAAAAGCTCCTTCGAAGGCTCGCCAAAACTCATCGAAGCGCTCGCATCGGCAACGATATGGACGGTCATGTCCTGCTCTTCGAGAAAAAGCTTCAGGAACAATTGCTCCAGCCGGCCGTAAACGTTCCAGTCCACAAACCGCAGGTCGTCGCCTGCGACGTACGGGCGATGGTCGGCGAATTCCACGCTCTGGCCGCGGCGCTTGGAACGCCGCTCGCCCTGGAGCTTGCCCTGCAGAATCTTGCGGCTCATAACGTCGAGCGTATCCAGCCGGCTCATAAAAACCGGATCGAGCAAATCTGTCAGTTTTTTTTGTCTATGGGACATCAAGTTTCTGCTCCAGATTTTTCGGGGTGCTTGCCATGACCTTATCGAGAACCTCATCCGTTCTAATCCCTTCGGCCTGGCCTTCGAAATTCAGCAGAATTCGGTGCCGCAGAGCGGGCATCACGGAGGCCTCGATATCGTCGAAACTTACATGATAACGCTCGTCGAGCATCGCGCGGACCTTGCCGGCCAGAACGAGGGCCTGAACGCCGCGGGGCGAGGAGCCGAAACGAACGAAACGGTTTGTGACATCCGGTGCAAACTCCCCCTGCGGATGCGTGGCCAATACCAGCCGGATCGCGTAGTCCTGAACGTGTTCGGCGATGACCACGTGCCGCACCAGATCCTGGGCCTGAATAATCTGCTCGGTCCCGGTGACATGTTCTGCCCTGGGGTCCTCGCCTGTTGTCGTCCGGTCGATTATCTTGCGAAGCTCCTCACGATTGGTGTAAGGCACCAGCAATTTGAAGAAGAACCGGTCCAACTGTGCTTCTGGCAGAGGATAAGTGCCTTCCTGCTCGATGGGATTCTGCGTTGCAAGGACCATGAACGGCTCGGGCAGCTTGCGGATTTGTCCGCCGCTGGTGACCGAATGTTCCTGCATCGCTTCGAGCATGGCCGACTGGGTTTTGGGAGTGGCGCGGTTGATTTCGTCGGCCAGAATAATCTGTCCGAAGATGGGGCCCGGTTGGTACTGAAACTGTCGCTTCCCGGTCGCCGCGTCTTCCATTACGATATTGGTGCCGATGATGTCCGCCGGCATTAGATCGGGCGTGAACTGGATACGCCTGAACTCCATCGTAAAAACGTCGCTGAGCGTGCGAACCAGCAGCGTCTTGCCCAGCCCCGGCACTCCTTCCAGCAGAACGTTCCCGCCGCAGAACAGGCAGATGAGCACGTCTTCGACGATTGTATCGTAGCCGACGATGACCTTGCCTATCTCGCGGCGTAATGAGTCGAACATCTTACGAAAGTCCCGGCACTGCTGCTGAACCTCTTTTTCCTTTTTTGACATTTCAATTATCTCCCAAGGATCTATTCATTATTTATCTCGTTATCATCCTGCCTGTGTTCGGCAGCTTTGTGTTTTGCCCTGAGCAGCCTCTGGATGTGTGAGCTGTCCTCGGTTGCCTCAGCTTTTTCCGGTACGGCTTTCTCCGGTTTCTTTTCCGTTTTTATCTCTGTGAGCTTGGCAGTTTCAGTAGTGGGCATCTCGCCCCGGTAATCTTCGCCGGCCTGATAGCGCCGTGAAGCGCTTTGGTCCGCTTTGCGTGCCGAAAGCTGGTCACGAAGTTTCTGCCTTCTGGCTCGGAGACTTTCGAGGGTCTGGTCGGCCTTGTGTTCGGATTTTTTAAGGCGGACGAAAGAGACGATCCGCCTTGCGA
The DNA here is from genome assembly GCA_964439135.1 of uncultured Pirellulales bacterium. GTDB lineage: Bacteria > Planctomycetota > Phycisphaerae > Sedimentisphaerales > Anaerobacaceae > JAFGPJ01. The sequence continues at coordinate 8,067 of CAYTNN010000050.1, read as the reverse complement.
TAGCACGGACGTCCAGAATAACTCTGCGTGCTGCCACGTCCAGCAAAAACAGCGCCAGCCAGATAAGCATTAGCGGCCTTAGCAGTGGCATCTCGGTTTCGGGGAATTTCAGCCCGGCATAATCGAAGAGGTCGGCCTGATTGGGGTCGGAGCTAAGGATTCGCCCGCCGCTGATGTCACTTACCTCCGCGAGCAGCGGCGCGTTGTCTGTAAGGTCGCGAAACTCGGGCGCAAAAGGAATCGTTACGGTTGTTTGTGTGAAGTGCGTCGTCGTGTCGTCCGCAAGCTTCTTGTAGCGTAGATTCACGACGTAGCTGCCGGAAGCGGCTGCCTGGAACCGGCCGTTATACTGGCCCGGCCCAATCTGCATCAACTCAAGCGGAGCGGTCGATACATCCGGGGCGATGATTTGGCCCTCGATATTCGCGAACTGGATGAATTTGCCCTCGGCGTCGATTGCCTCAACATTGACTGTCACCTGGCGGCCCTGCACGTCGGCGAAGACTTCGCAATCGGCCGACTGGGACGGTTTGGCCGCCCAGCGAACTGCCTGCTCCCAGAATCTTTCAAAACCGCTCCACTGCAGCCAGTTCGATGCCCACCTGCTGTCCACCGAGCTTGTGAACGCGGCGCATCGGCCGAGCCCGGACTGGCAGGTCGCCAGGATGGGGTCTGACTGGCCGCTCGACAGAACGACCTGGTTAAGACCGCCTTTTGGTCCGGTCACTACGTAGCCGTCAAGGTTCGGCATGGCGCCGGATACACCCTTGATTATCTCGCTCAATGAATATGTAATCTGGGGAGTAAATGTCTCCTCGATAATTAAAGCGCGCCGGACGACCTGTGCCTCTTTGATAAATATCTGGGGAAGCTGCTGGGGGTCTTTGGCATCGTAGAAGCGACCGCCAGTCGATTGGGCGACTCTCACCAGGCTTTGTATGTCCGCGGGTGAATGCGGGAAAATAGCTACGCCGGTGCATGTAATACCTGCATCCCTGCATTGAGCGAGCAATTGTGGGCTTGGCGCCTGAGGGTCACCGTCGCTGATTACGATAACGTGTTTTTGAGAGGCGTCGCAGTCCTTTAGCTTGTCGTAGGCGGCCTGCAGATGATTGTGGAGGCTGGGCATGTCACCCATCTGCATTTGTTCGATCGCAGCGATAACGGCCTTCTTATCACCCGCCGGGGCAAGGGGGAAAACCCAGTCACTCGGGCCCTGCCAGTTATAAGCCAGTATTCCGATCAAATCCAGCCGGCTCAGAGTCCGCACCGCTGCGAGGGCAACCCTTGTGCCCCAGTAGTTGCCCTGCGGCATCTCGCAGGCGTGCATGATTAACACCAGCGCTCCTTTGGGTAATTGCTTTTTCTGAGGCGGGTCCAGATCGACGGGAAGGATTTCCGCTACCGGCGAACCGATCCATCCACCGGCCCCGAAGGATTGAGGCCCCCCTACCATAATCAGCCCCCCGCCCAGGTCGGTGACATAACGGCAGAGCATTTCCTGCTGCTGGTAAGTGAAGTTTCCGCAGCCGGTATTGACCAGTACGACGGCATCGGTGCCCATCAGCATGGACAGATTGTCCGGGAATTCGGCCGCGGTCGTATACCGCACGTCCATGTCGGTATTCTGCAACGCCCGTTCCAAAGCCCGGCCGGTCGTACCATCGGCATCGACCACAAGAATATTGCCGGGACCGGCGACGTAAGTGATCGTGCTGGCGCGGTTGTTTTGGACGATTTTATCCTGCCACGGCTCATCGGGCATGAATACGGCCTCGAACTCGTGTATGCCGTTCATGCCGACGGGCATCGATATTGTCTCGACGTTTGTGCCCGGCTCCAACTCCACCGCTACGGCAATCTCCGGCGAGCCGGGGACAAGATCGACCGGTTCGCCGTTAAGATTCAAAAGCAGCTTGCCGCGGACACTCGTTGTGCTGTTGAGGATAAATCGCAGTAAAACCGTCTGGCCGCTTCTTGCTTTGGTGGGTGCGGCTATTCGTTTGAAAACGACTTCGTTATCGTACGAGTAGCGCAGCGGCAGCACGTCGATTGGAATTTTGTTGGCCGCGGCGATTCGAGCGGCTTCTTTCAGGTCGCCGCCGGTCTCGTTGCCCTCGCTGACGAGCAGGATTCGAACGGCGGTATCCGGAGGAGCGATGGCCATAGCCATTTGAATACCGTCGGCCAATTTGCTCTGCTGGCCGTTAAGCGTGGTGTTTCTCTGGCGGATCGCAATGTCACCGCCCGGCAGTTTGGAAATGCTGGCGGCCTCGGCAACGTCGACGACAGCCAACTGGTCGCCAGGGGTCTTGTCGGCCAGGGCGCGGGAAAGGTAGTCCAGAGCCGCCTTATGAAGATTGGCGGGAATCGACTGGCTTCGGTCGACCACGGCAATCAAAGTCATACGCCGGCTGATCCTTGTAAGCATTGGCCGGGCCAATAAGGCAATAAGAATTATAACGACCAGGCAGCGCAGAACTATAGCCAGCACCCGGCGTACCGGACCCAGCGCGGCAAGATTCCGCAGCCCGAGCCAGACTATCGGCACCAGCAGAATGCACCCTAATAGCCACCATGGCCGGCTGAAATAGAAACCATAATTATATATCATAGCTGCCACACCTGAATTCGATTATTGCCCGCGTCGACAATGAAGGCCCGGCGCCGGGCATCGACTACTACACCCCAGGGATATGCCAGTTGTCCTGACTGCCGGCCCGCATGGCCGCAAACGGCAAGACTCTTTCGGTCGGGGCCGAATAATTGCAATCTATTATTTCCGTACTCGCAAACGACCAGTGTCCCGTCGGCTAACAGCGCAAGGTCGTAAGGATAACGAAGCTGCCCCGGGGCCCGGCCGGCCGAGCCGATGTACTCGAGCAGGTTGCCGTCAAGATCGTAAATCGCGATACGGTGATTGCAGGAGTCAGCTATATAAAGGCACTTTTTCGCCGGATCCATGCATAGAGCCGAGGGGCGGGCAAACTGTCCTTTCCCGCTGCCGGGAGTGCCGAAACAATACAGGAAATCTCCCTGCCCGCTGAAGACGCTTATCCGGTCGTTGCCGCCGTACTCGCTGACGAAGATTCTGCCGTCCGGTGCAAATGCCACGTCGGTCGGATAAATGAAGCAGCCGTCCTCCTGCCCGAATTTGCCGAATTCGTCGATCAGCTTTCCATCGGGGGAAAAGACCACGACACGGTGGTAATGTGTATCGGCGACGTAGATATTACCGTTCGGGGCGACGCTTAATCCGGTCGGTTTGCCCGTTTCGATAAGAGGCATTTTTATGATATCGAGAAATTTGCCGTCGGGGCTCAGTCTTTGGATTCTACCTGTCTTATCTATAACGAGCAGAGAACCGTCACCTGCGAGATCGATGGCCCTCGGGTAAATAAATTCGCCCTGCCCACGTCCCGTTTGCCCGAAAGCAGCCAATACCTTGGGCGCGTCACTCGTGGGCGATATATCGTCACAACCCGTTAGCGCGGGTACGCAGGCGGCGATAATTGTGAAAGCCACCAGCCGGCGGACCCGAATTAATCGCAGCAGTAAAACGACAATCACGGCAAGAACAAGAAACAGACAAATCAAAACCAGGCACGAAGCAATCACCTGCTGGTCCCGGGCGTAGTGCATCTGGTTGAGCAGGCGCTGAGCGAAGTTCGGCAAACCCGCCGGCAGCAGCACCATCGTAGCGGACAATTCCGTGATGCCCAGCATTACAATCAGAATGAACGTCCCGACAAAGAGAGGCCACGTATGCGGCAGATGCACGTACCACCACGTCTTGAACCGTGATGCGCCGTCGAGTGCCGCCATCTCCGAAAGACGCTTTTCGCGAGCATATCGAGTCAGAAGCAGCAAAATCAGGGCGACGCCCGCGAACCGCCCGGCCTGTCCAGCCGAGACAAGATACCAGCCCTGTCTTACTGCCGGCGGGACATTGCAGACGGCCAGCATTTTTAGCAGGGAAACAGCGACAAGAGAAGCCGGGACGAACATGACGAGAAATATCGTAGTTCGTAAGATTAATGATAACAGTTGGCAAAGACTTCCTCTGCCGGGCCTGTCCAGCGACAAAGCCCCAAAGGCAATCAAATACGCCATACCGGCTGCAATGGCCGAGATGGCCAGCGAGAAGCCTAATTCATCCGGATGCAGCCTGAGGAATTGCCGCAGTGCCTGGGTATCGGTCATATTACTGACGAGCAGCGCCAGCGGCACGATAAACGAAATTCCAATCAGGCCGAGCAGCACGATCCATCGCCATCTTTGTGATTCGAATTCGGCCGTTTCGAGGCAAGCGGCGGCAGGGCTCCAGGAACGAGAGCTTTTTCCCAATGCAATTGCGAGAAGCAAAGCTACAGCCACGACGGGCCAGGCCGCCCTGACAAGATAGCCCTCCGAACCGGTCAGTTCATACAGGACGGCTAATTCCGTCCCGATCGTACTGATACCCGCGAGATGAAAGGTCGCAAATTCGGACAGCGATAGAACGAAACACACGCAGAAGGCCAGCAGCAAAGGACGCCAAAGCAGCGGCAGCGTAATCTTCCTGAATATCCCGAAACCGTCCGCGTCGAGAGATGCGCAGTCCCGGATTGACTTGTCTATGCTTCGCCATCCCTGCCCGATTAACAGAGCGGCCAAAGGCCAGTACCAGAGGATAAGAACCAGAGATGAACTGAATGTGCCGACGAATCTGGCAAGCTCTGGTTTGCCGGATAAATACGCTCCAAGCGCAGTAGTGGGACTCAGCATCAGCGTCCAGGCGTAGTAAAGGACATAACGCGGTAAAACCAGGGGCATCAGCAGCAATAACAGCAGCAGGTCCTTACGGATCCTGCATGTCCCGAGCAATCGGCCGGGGATCCAGCCCAGTAGAACGGCTGCCGCCGCAATTGCAGCACTCAGGGCAAAAGAGCGAAATACGGAAGCGAAAATCCCGTCGGCGGCTTCCAACTCTGCTTCTGGCGAGACGGCCTGGGCAAACAGAACCAGCAGCGGCAAAAAAATTATAACTATCCACAGGACCACAGATGACGCCGTCAGAAACTTGCCGCCGATAGTCTCGTCACTCACCGTAAAACCTCCCTCGCGATCCGGATTGCCACTGGCAGGTTGTCGGCGACCTTCTCGTAATCTATGCCCAGAGGCTTTGGGATGATATACATCTTGAATTGCTCGGCCAGAGCCGGGCGGATCGGGCAGTTATGCGAATCACTGCCGGCAAGCATTTGCTCAAGCTGTTCGCTGAGGAGAAATTCCATCAATTCCTTAGCTTCTTCGGGATTGCCGGCGCCTTTAATCAGGGCTGCCGTGTTCGGTATTGCCAGGGCGCCGTCACCACCCTGGTCGAGATAGTTCATCGCGACGGGCCAGCCGTTCCGCTGAGCGGCATGAACATCGTCGGTGTCCGTGAAGCAGACGTCGGCCTGTCCCGTAGCGACCATTCTCACGGCTGTGCTGTTGCCGGCGACCAGGCGGATGTCATTCGCTTTGAGCCCTTCCAGGGTTTCCGTTGCCCGGGCCGAATCGTAATGAGCAAACCAACTGGCAACATCTCCGCCGGTCGTGCCGAATTCGGGCGCAGCCATAACAAGCCGTCCTTTCCATTTGTTGTCGAGAACGTCTTCGAGGCACCTGGGAGCATCGCCGGCGGAAATTCGTGCCGTATTATAGGCAATGACCCGCGTGCGGAGCGCGAAGCCGTACCATCGACCCTCGGGATCGGCATATCGCTCGGGCCAGTCTTTCGTTGCATCGCTTGCATAGCAGGCCAGAAGGGACTCGCGGGCCAGACGTATCGTATGAAAAATCTCGTTCGACCAGAATACATCGGCAATCGGCGAGGCCGCCTCAGCCCTGATTCGCTGAACCAGACCGACCGTTTTGCTGGCCTCCGTATCGAACCGGGGCAGAACGTCAATACCTGTCAGCTTTTCAAACTCGGCGATGATCGGTTCGGCAATCGCCTGGTCCACCGAGCAATACAGGACAACCTTTCTGAAGTTTTGCCGGGGATTTTTCCTGCAGGATGGCGAGGTAGAGAAAAGACAAGCAGTGATAATTATGACAAGACCGGGAAAGACAATTTTTCTTTTTCTTTTCATACCGGTAGTTTCTTGGTGCGGGATATCCTTCACTCGCCCCCGGATTGTTCGAGCCTGCCGAAATATTTCTTTATTGCTTCTTCGTATTTGCGGGGGATTTCATTCTCACTGATAGCCGCGGCGGCACCATCACTGGCGGCCTGAACAACTTCGGTAAAATCACGCATCGCTTCGCCTTTGATCTGAGATTCCTGAAAATACCAACTGGCGATGACGGGGCCCTGCCCCGGCTTGTTTTTCAAACGGGTCCTTTGCGTTGATGTATCTTCCGCTGCGGTTCCGCGTGGGCCATAGCCCATACCCGGACCTCCGGTTCCGGGACCTGACCGGTTGGATGAACCTTCCGAAAACGGACCCTGCCCACCGAGGCCTTCGCACATCCCATCTCCGAGGCAGGCGATGGCACGGGTGATTTCATCGAGACTGGCCTGGGTTAGCATCAACTGCTGTTGCAGGGCGTCGAATTCGCCCAGTTGTTCTATTGCGGCGGCAAGTCCATCTCCCGACAATTGTCCGGAACCCGCGCCGCAGGCCGCCATCGCACTTCCGAGACCTGCGCACATACTGGCGGCCGATCGAAAGGCGGCGGCTTTGCGAAGCAATTCCTCGATATTTTCAGGGGCCAGACCTTGCTTCAGCAGTGTTTGGCGCAACTGCTGCTCGCTCAATTTGGCAAGCTCTTTATTTAAGCCCAGCTTCTCCAGCTCCTTTTCAAATTC
>CAYTNN010000050.1:0-1129 GCA_964439135.1 uncultured Pirellulales bacterium | reverse complement strand
AGCAGGTCTTTCTGCGGCATGAACAGGATTATAGCCGCCGCTATGAGCCACGTGCTTACCGCGTACATCCAGCATTTAGAAGGGCGGATGGGAAAATGTCCCTGAATGTTCGCTTGCTCGACCTTTTGTCGTGCTTCGCTCCGTGCGGCATCGGCAAATGGATCATCGGAATCGGCCAGGGCCAAAGTCGTGCTGAAACGCTCGCGCAGCTTCAGCCGTTCGTCGAGGAGCAGTGAGACCTGCATGCGGCTCGGCTGTTTCAGCAGCCAGAGCAGCAAAATCAGGACGATCGCCGCAGCCGAGAAGTAAAGAATTGCCCTTGAATTGACCGAGTTGATAATGCCTATAGCCAGCAGGCGGTCGGTCAGAACTGCCAGCATCACAATAATCCCGACGGCAGTCAAGACACGTCCTGTATGCTTGAGCAGCAGATTGATGCTGCACCGAAACCAAACGCTTCGAAGCTTCTTTTCGAGTGTTTTGAGCATTTGCAAGGCCTTTTGCGCCAGATCCTGTTATTAAGGTTCTACGAAGGATACGGCACCCCGGTTCGCCCGGATAACTGTTACTATTTAAATATAGACGCAAACCGCTCGGGAAAGTTACTGTTTATTTCCGTAATTTACTGAAAAAATTCAATTTCCCGGCACTTTTTCACAACTGCGATTTGCCTATTATAACAGTCATCAACAATCCCACAAGACGATTTCTTAAACCTTTATAGAATCTGTCATTCCCGCGAAAGCGGGAATCCACTGAACTCGTTACGTTTCTGGATCCCTGCTTTCGCAGAGTATGTGTTTAGCCAGAGAAAAACCATCCCCATCCCGATTAACGACAATCGGGATGAGGCTGCCACCCAATAGAATTGATGGAAAACGGGTGGCAGCCTCAAAGCCGCAGGCTTTGGGGATGGTCGAGAATGCCAGAGGCAGGCTAAACACGTACTTCGCAGGGATGACATCGTGAATAGATCAGTTTGACGTAATTATCTTTCCACGATAAAAGTCACGTCCCAGTTTGGGGATTCTTTTGTTCTTTCCTTACCCCCGTCATCGCTCAGGTCTTCACCGATGCTGTAAACTACGAAACCAGCCTCAAGTTTCTTGTATCGTATTTCATTGCCGTC
>CAYTNN010000049.1:9107-24329 GCA_964439135.1 uncultured Pirellulales bacterium | reverse complement strand
CATAATGGGTGAAATCAGGCTTACTCCAACAGGGCAATTGCGTTGGGAATCTATCTCCGAACAACCTGAGGCAGCGGTTCTATGCGGGCTGCAAAAAATCTTTCAAAAGGACTGTTTTGAGGGCTTGTTTAATCTTGCAGCGGAGAAATACGATACAGGCAACTCACTGACTTTGCGGTACTGGCAGGGACTGGCGGAGCAGTACTTGACGAAACTCTGTCATATACCCGAATCGGCAAATGATATTGTTATAGAGGCGCCTTCACCGGCGGAATTTTCGACATTGCTGTTGACGGCGCCGCCGATGTCCGGCGGGGAGTACCTTACCGAAAGTGTTCTGCAGAAGATATGGGCGGACCTGGATCAATGGGTTCGTTCGGCAGTCGCTTCTTCCGGCGGACTTGCAGCATTTCTGCATAAGCACGCGACAAAATGGCGTCAAGTAGGTCGGGTCTGTTTTCATCTGGCGGAGAACAAGGCAGACCAGGCATATCCCTTTGCGTTTATGGCAACATACTCCACGGGTTTTGGCTCGGGAGGACGACTGAAGCATCTTCCGCTTCGCAAAGCATTGGAGCAGTATGCCGGCGCCAGGGACCGCTCGGCATTGATTAAGCTGTTGTCACCGGTCCAGCAGGCAAGTAGTCGGGTAAAGTGGGTTAATCAGCTTGTAGAATCCAACGACATCTATCAACCACTGGCCTGGACGGCGGGTATGGCATATCGTTTCCTGAAAGATGTGCCGGAGTTGGAAGCATCAGGCCTGACTGTTCGACTGCCTAACTGGTGGAAGAAACGTGTTCGTCCGGCGGTTTCAGTCACTATTGGGGAAAAACGCAAATCCAAACTCGGCGCTGATGCTGTGCTGGACTTCAATGTTGGCGTTGCTCTCGGAGAGGAGAGGCTTTCGCCGGATGAAGTGAAAGAACTTCTCGCCGGTGGCGATGGCCTGGTTTTGTTTAAGGGGCAATGGATTGAGATCGATAGTGAAAAATTGCAGGAGGCGATTAATCACTGGGAAAAATTACGCCGCGAGGCCCGTAACGGTGAAGTTTCATTCATTGAAGGGATGCGGATGCTGGCGGGAGCATCTGCTGATTTGAAACACGAAGAGCAAGCCGATCAGGAAACACAGTGGGTGTACGTTTCCGCGGGTGATTCGATGCGGGAGATTCTTGCCGGCCTGCGCGAGCCGGACAGACTTGATATGGTCGATGCCGGTACGAAGTTGAAAGCAACGCTGCGACTATATCAGCGAGAAGGACTTGCGTGGTTGTATTTCCTTGTGGAGCTTGGCTTGGGTGCATGTCTGGCTGATGATATGGGATTAGGCAAAACGATTCAGACGCTGGCGTTACTATTGTGTTGCAAGAACACTGTACCGAAACGAACAAACAAGCCTTCTTTGCTGGTCATACCGGCTTCACTGCTGGGCAACTGGCGCAATGAAGCCCGTCGTTTTACGCCATCTCTAAAACTGACCTTTCTTCATCCGGCTGAAACAGACCGTGACAGTATAGATCGGATAGCGGAATGTCCTGAGAAAATGCTGGCTGAAACTGATCTGGCTGTGACGACATATTCCATGTTGACCCGTCAGACGTGGTTGATGGACGTGAGTTGGAGACTGGTTATTCTCGATGAAGCCCAGGCGATCAAGAATCCTTCGACTCGACAAACCAAGGCGGCCAAGAAACTTTCCGCCCAGGCGCGTATCGCTCTAACCGGTACGCCGGTAGAAAATCGTATAGGCGATTTATGGTCGTTGTTCGACTTTCTCAACCCGGGATTGCTGGGCTCCGCAACCGTTTTCAAAACATTCATCAAGACTCTCCAGGCAAGAGAACATGACCAGTTTGCTCCGTTGCGACGTCTGGTCGGGCCGTACATTCTGCGTCGTATGAAAACAGATCGCAATATTGTCGCTGACCTGCCGGAAAAAACTGAAGTATCCTGCTATTGCAGATTGAGCAAATCGCAGATAATACTCTACGAAAACACTGTTCAGACTTTGAAAAATACGCTGGAAACAGCGGATGGCATGGCCCGTCGTGGAGCGGTATTACAATCTCTGATGCGTCTGAAGCAGATATGCAACCATCCCAGCCAACTGAATGGCGATGGCCGATACGCTCCTGTTGACAGCGGAAAATTCATCAGAGTACGGGAGATTTGCGAGGAAATAGCTTCCCGACAGGAAAAGGCGCTCGTTTTCACACAATTCCGTGAGATTACGGAGCCCCTGGCGGATTACCTGGCAGTTATATTCGGCCGTGCAGGGCTGATACTGCACGGTGGAACCCAGGTGCGAAAACGTAAAAAACTGATCGAACAATTTCAAAGCGATGACGGTCCACCATTTTTTGTTCTTTCTCTCAAAGCCGGTGGGACGGGATTGAATCTAACGGCGGCGTCTCATATAATCCATTTTGATCGCTGGTGGAACCCCGCTGTCGAGAATCAGGCTACGGACCGGGCGTTCCGTATTGGCCAGAAACGTAATGTCCTGGTCCACAAATTTGTGACTACCGGCACAGTCGAAGAAAGGATTGATGCGATGATTTCTGAAAAGCAGAAGATGGCCGACGGAATTCTCGCCTCCAACAGTGAGGATAACCTGACCGAGCTGCCGGATGATGAAATTCTGCGTCTGGTGCGTCTCGATGTCACCCGTGCTCAATTATAGAGGATATTCACTATGGCATACTATTGGAGCCCTTATGTTCCGGTAGCTCAGCGACGAGCGAAGGCTCTGCGGAAAATGCAGCAACTTCGGAAAAAGGGCAAGAACATTCAACCTATTGAAATCGAGGGACGAACCATCGCCCGCAGTTTCTGGGGCAAGGCGTGGTGCGAACATCTTGAGTCTTTTTCTGATTTTGAAAACCGACTACCTCGCGGTCGAACTTATGCGCGTAACGGCTCGGTCTGTCACTTGACTGTAGAAACCGGGCAAATCAAGGCTATTGTCAGCGGGTCGGAGCTCTATAACGTCATAATTAAGATCAAACCACTGAAGGCTTCCATCTGGAAGGCGATAAAGAACCGATGCAGCGGACAAATTGGGTCGATGCTCGAATTGCTTCAGGGACGACTATCTGATCATGTTATGTCCATAGTAACCAATCGTACCGAGGGATTACTGCCTTTGCCGGGACAAATCGATCTGCACTGCGATTGTCCTGACTGGGCTGAAATGTGCAAACATGTTGCCGCTGTTTTATACGGCGTCGGCAACCGGCTTGACAGCCGGCCCGAACTGTTATTCACGCTTCGAGACGTTGAAGCAAATGAATTGATTGCCGGCGATATCTCACTGCCTGATTCCGTTGCCGGTGCCGGCAAAACCATTGCCGATGACAGGATCGCCGATATTTTTGGTGTTGATATTGACAGAGTCACAACAGCTAAGAAGAAAACCAGGATTTCCAAAATCACCGGCCGGAAAAAGTCCTCAGTAAAACGTGTTGCAATGAGAAACGATGCGGAAACCAGCGAACTTCCGCGAATCCGGCCAACGGGCAAATCGGTGGCAAGACTGCGAAGTCAACTCAAGCTTTCAGTATCGGAGTTTGCAGAGCGTCTTGAAGTAACTCCGGCCAGCATATACCGCTGGGAGAAGACTTCGGGGCGGTTGAAACTGCGGCCACAAACATTCATTGCTCTCGCAAGGTTACATTGGCAGGTACGCGATCATGCCACTCCTTGACTCCCGGGATGTAACGAACATGAGCAGGGGACATTGAAGCCTTTTGTCTCGAATGCGAATATTATTCCGCAAGATGCCGAATGAGGCCGTATTTGCGGGGCACGACGAGGTCGGCCGTCCTGGCCGGCTGGCCCGGCTTCGGGGCGTAATTGACGTCCATGATTTCGATAAACTCTGCCGTGTATTCCTTTAGCACGCCGCAGTATTCGAATATTTTGTCGCCCTTAATCATCTCGAGCACGACTTTGTGGCCGATATATCTTTCCAGCAAAGGCTCGAAGGAAGCTCCCGACGAGGCCATCAGTTCCTGCTTCATCTGCGAGACATACTTGTCCTGAGAAGTCAGCACCTTGCCCGCGGGGGTGGCTTTCTTCGCCTGACTGATAAGCAGATTGATAATCTCCACGACCGAATCTCTGACGGTTCGAAAAACGTTCAGGATTCGCCTTTTGAGCCTGCACCAGGTCCCGGGGTGATATGTCCTCTTCAACTCTTTTTCTCGTGCCCTCTTATTTTGTTCGCTCAGCTCATCGTGAAAACGAATCACCGCTGCAATATCCGGGTACTCGTATTTGTATAGAATGTAGCTGGTTTCATCGTGCCCTTCTTCGTCTTTATGCTTTTCGGGATAAACGAATTCCAACCCGGTATTTTCGACCCTTACCTTACCCCAGATTGTTTTTCCGGACTTCTCTTCCAGCGTCACCATATTCTGCTCGAAATCCCGCAGGCACTTGTCCCTGCTCCTTTTTCTGACAAAAGCACCGATACCCGCGGCGAGGATAATAAACAATATTGTTAAAGCGGTCGCACTATCACCAAACATAATATTTAGCCCCTCAATTCATTGAGGGGTTCTCCTTTAAATCAAACGTATTCAGGATTCGTCGCTCAAATCTTCGCCAATATTACGGTATAATTCCTGCCGTAAAACTCGGCGCATTTCGGGCAGGTCGTATAGAAGAAGTACATCTTCTGAATCTCCCTGGCCTTCGATTTGACGTATGCCTTCATTTCCTGCGCCCATTTGCCTGCGTTTTGATACGGCCCTTCGAATACCTTAGTTAAAAATGTCCCTGATATCCTCGCCATAGTTGCCCCCGGCACATCCCTGGCGACCGCGATATAGATATCGCTGCCCCAGAGAGACTTCTCGTCCGAGAGCATCACGGGCGTCGGCACGAGGGCGCCGGCCTGTTGAATTTTCTCCATGTTCCTGACCATGACTTTCCCGAAGTTCAGCGGGATGTGAAAGAAACTCCTGACGTGGTCTTTGACGAATAGTTTATCCTGAAAAGTCACCTCCTTTTCATCCCACGGCTCAGGATCGAATCTCGGGCAGCATCCCGTCTCCGAGTCTTCGTATAGCTTATCCATAACAATCACCTCACTTTCTTCGGTAATTTCTTCGCCGACAGTTTTTATACTTGTCAGGCTTTCATCCTTACACGAATCAGCAACCGGCCGCTCGTGTAAAATCCGGTCTATTTGTTTTCCGTCAAGACTCTTTTTATAACCTTCGCCAGCCGTTTTATCCCCTCTTCGATCTTCTCTTCGTCCGAATTCGAAAAGTTAAGTCTCAGCGTATTATCCCCGCCGCCATCTACATAAAACGCTCTGCCTGGAACAAAAGCTACATTTTCTTCCGCTGCGAGCTTAAATAAATGTAATGATGAAAGATTCTCCGGAAGTGTTGCCCACAAGAACATGCCCCCCTCAGGCTTCGTGCATTTTATCTCTTCCGGAAAATGTTGCTCTATCATCGATACCATCAAATCTCTCTGCTTTTTATAAACCTTTCTGATGTTCAGAATATGCTCGTTGAGGTCGTGGTCAATCAGATACCGATAGACGGCCCTCTGCGAGAGATAATTCGAGTGCAGGTCGGATGACTGCTTTGCCACAACGATTTTTTCCATTACATCCGTAGCCGCACAAATCCATCCGAGCCTCAGTCCCGGTGTCACCACTTTCGAAAATGAGCCTAAAACAATCGTGCCATCCGGGAGGTAACTCTTCATCGAAGGCAAATCTTCGCCAATAAACCTCAGCTCACCGTAGGGATTGTCCTCAACCAAAACCATATTATGAGCTTTGATTAGATCGGCAAGCTTTTCTCTTTTCCGCCGTGAATAGGTTACGCCTGAGGGGTTCTGGAAATTGATAACCGTATGGAACAGTTTTGTCTGGCCAGCATTTAACGCTTTTTCGAGCAGACCGGTATCTATGCCGTCTTCGAGCAGAGGTATGGGCACGAACGACGGTTCAAATATACCGAATGCCTGTATGGCGCCCAGATAGCCCGGCCGTTCGATAACAATCCGGTCACCTTTATTCAGGAACACTTTGCCGACTAAATCGAGACCCTGCTGCGAACCGTTCGTGATCAATATCTCATCCGGGCTTACCTGCAAACCCTTTTTTACGAAGTATCGCTCGGCGATATATTTTCTCAAAGGCAGATAGCCCTCGGTCGTACTATACTGAAGAACATTTTCGCCGTCTTCCAGCAGAACTTTCAGGCACGCATCGGCAAGCTCTTTGACCGGAAACAGCTTGGGATTCGGCAAACCACCGGCGAATGATATGACATTGCTGTCCTGGGTAACCTTCAAAATTTCCCTGATGAACGACTTGTGAGTTGTGGCCATCCTGTCTGCAAACAGATTATTCATTCTTACTGACCTTCCAGTTTAAGCCCGGCCTTTTCCAGTGCCGTAAGCGCTTGTTTATGGCCTTCCTCGTAACCGTACCAGGCCTCGACAATCTTCCCCTCCCGGTCGATAATGTAATTCAGCGGCACGCCGCTCATTTGATAGCCTCTGAATCCGATCTGCACAGCGGCGTCGGAGGAATCCAGAATACTCGGAAACGTCGCGGAATTTTCCCGCATAAAATCCAGGGCAATCTGTTTGTCATCCGAGCAGTTGAAACCGAGAATCACCAGACCTTTGTCTTTATACTTTTCAGAGAGTGTTTGGAGATGACGCATCTCCTCTCGGCAGGCCGGTCACCCGGCCCGCCACATATAGAACCATACAATCTTGCCGCGATAGTCCGACAGTTTGACCTTGGTTTCGTCGGCCAGGAGCAGTTCGAAATCGGGCGCCTCCTGGCCCGGCTTGAGAAGCTTTTCGGCCGGATCGGGCGGCGTCCATTGCTGCCAGCCGGCCGGCGGCGACCAGACAAATTTCTCGTCCGGAATCTCAGCATTGATTTGGACATCAGACCAGTGTTCATATCCGATGAGAGGGCGGGATACTCGAACAACCTGCTTTATTTTCCGCGGAAGATGGTCCTGTTTGGAAAGCCAAATGTACCAGATCCGCTGACGCTTCATGAAGCTGACCTCGATCACGTCACATTCCTGGCCTTTGATGCTCTCCGCGTCCCAGCTTCTGACGCCGTCCAGGTAGGGCTGAAGAGAATCCGTATAGCCGTGGAAGGTGCTCGGATCGATTATTGTCATACTCATCCCCGCCCTGAGCCAGCCCACCTCATGCCCGATAGAGTGCCTTGCCAGTGGGGTGGTCTTTTTCATATAGACGTTTGATCCGTTATTTTCATAGCTGTCTGTGTTATCCGAAGCAGGCGAATTACCTTCCGGCCAATAAATCCAGAGATGACCGCCGTCGCCGACAAGGGTTCCGCATTCGTCGCCTTGCCTGTTCACCGTCTCCACGCGAAAGTAGTTGGGTTTTTTCATCCAGATCATGTAGGTACAATTGCCGCAATCGCCTTTATAGGAAAGACTTTCGGCGCTTCGCATCGTTTCAATCATCTTCTCGTAGAGAGCATGTGCCTCGGGCTCATCCTTAAAAGTATCTTTAACCGAAGCTGCCTGCGGCGTCACTTCATTGGGCTCGGCCTGCGCCGTCACTTCGTTTGGTTCGGCCTGTTTCGCTGCATCAGGCGGCCGGTCCGTAGGAACAGTCGCGGGCTGCTCGGGTTTCTCCGGCGGGCCGGAGAAATAGACGGCTAAGCACACAAGCGCTGCGCTGAGAACGCCAATCATCGTCCATACGAATCTTTTGTTTCTCATTTGCATCACCTGTGACTTTTTTCCTTTCCTTATTATATAACGACCGCCGTGCCTCTGGCGGAGGCCATTACGAGCGACTTGTTTTTGGAACCGACGTTATCGTAGTCCAGAGCAAAGCCGACGATGGCGTTGGCGCCCAGTCTCATCGCTTCTCCTTTCGCTTCGGCGATAACGTCATCCTGCATCAGCTTCATCACTTCCTGATACGACTCCGACCGTCCGCCGAAAATGTCACGAAATGAAGTGAAGAAGTCACGGATAACATTTACGGCCCTGACGTTTCGCACAATCACAATCCCTTTGTACTGCCTGATTTTAATCCCATCTAAAATCGGCGTCGTGAAAATTTGAATATCGTTCATCGGATTCCTTTCATAATCCCCCGATACGTTCGATATAAACTGCCATTTCGCTGCCGATCCGGCCCGGTTTGTCCCAGCTTTGGTCGCCGCCGGCAACGGTTACGTTTTCCATAGTCACCTCGCTGCCGCTTGCACAATCGAACCAGCGTAATTTATACACCCCCGCGGGCATGTTTTTCAAGCCAATTTTGCCCTGCAATTTCGATGCATACGCGATATAGCTTCCGCCCGGCCGGGCCAGCACATATTGCGTCCCGGCGAATGCAAGCCCATCGTGTGGTGTCATTTGTTGAAAATCAGTCGACTCAAAAAAACGCGCCAGCCGGCCGCAGTCTTCCAAGTCGCTTTTGGCCGTCGTGGCGATATCCATCCCTAAAATCATCACGTACGCGCCGGCCATCGCACAGGCCCAGCTCTTTCGGCGTGCCTCGGACCCGGTCCCATAGTCGGCCGCCTCGGACATATTCAGATTGTACCGGCCTTTTGCCTGCTCCCACGCCTTAACCAGCCCGGCGTGCAGTTCTTCAGCAGTCTTGACGTTGTACTGAATCGCGAACTGGTCGATGTTCCGCTCGCCGGCAAATTCCGAAAAATCAAGACCGTTGAGCTTGTGCACGGCGATAACATGATTGTAATCGTCGGCAGCGTGAATTTCCGCGGCAATATTTTTCACCCGTTCGGCGCTGAATGCCTCCTGGTATTCCTCCGCGATGCACCATATCAGATTTCTATGATGCTCGAACCGGTTGACGAGCGAATGAATAAAATTCTTTTCTTCCTCGCCTACCCTGTCGCCAGTTCTCCAAATCCGCGCACTATCGTCATAGAGGAACAGGTATATGACAATGTCACTTTCATCCATTTCAGTAAACCATGTTTCCCACTGTTCCAGCACGGCGGAATTGATGCCTTTTGCCGGGTCGTGATCGACAAACGGATTATGAGTTTTATCGCCGTCGCCGCCATGCGAGCGTATCGCCATCAGGTAGATGCAGTTGGCCCCGGTTCCCTTCATTTTCTCGATCAATTCCATCTGATCGCTGGCGCGGGTACCATCCGGCTTTAAGCTGCCGCGATAGAGAAAACCCTCCGGATCGCCCGGTCCGCACATAAAGAACGGCCTGCCGTCGCTGCGCTTGAGCCACTCCGGATGCTCGGGGTCAGCGATAATCCGGCCGCTTTGGGACGGGGTTGATGTCACGGAATCCTTGAGCAGCTTCAGCGCGTGATTTTCCATCTCGCGGCCTTCGATTCTGGTGTCGTTCCAGCTTATAATCAGATCCAGGCCGGGCAAAACGACCATAGCGCGCAGCCCGCCATGCCCGAAGCAGCCGTATGTATCGACCGGCACATCGGGCCAATGCCGCACGCCTTTGCTGTCAATACCATTTGTCCACCAGAGCCAGCTATAGCTGCCGGCGTGGTCGCACTGGTTGTCCGGGATTTGTCTCGAGCCGATGGAGCGCTGGCCCGGGATCATCTCGGCAGCTATTTTGCCCGCGCGCCGAATCGAGTTCGGCACGGGACTGGTGACCGCCATCGTCGCGTATTGGCGGCTGAGAAGTTGCTCATCTTTCCATTTGCCGCCCCGCAGATACAACAGGCCGAAACGTGCAAAATCACGCGGCGAAATCGCAAGCCGGCCGGGCCTGTCGCCTGTGCCGAAGGCCATGAACGTCGGATTATCCTGGCATTGAAGCTTGTCGGTCAGCATCGGATGAAAGACCTCGGCATCCACCGTCTCGAAGCTCGCACCGTAGACCTTCTGAAACAGTGTGTCCCAGAACAGCGACATTTGCCAGTCGTTATAAGCGAAGGCCGTGCCGGGCGCCTCGGCCAGGCCATAGCACGATATCTGGTTGGCGCAATGCCGCCACGTTATGTCACTGTCCTTATAGCCGAGATTTTTGTTTATCCGGTTCAGCCGCGGCTCCCACTTGCTGAGACGCTCGTCGAAGCTGAAGATTCTGCCGTCCTCGACGGCCTTGAACAAAAAGTATGCGTAAAGAGGTTTTGCCGCCGAAGCGACATCATTTCGCCTGCCGGCATCGCCCCATGTATAGACCATATATCCGTGCCGCACCACGCAGCCGAATCCGCCGGCGTAATCGCTCAATTCCCTGAGCTTTTTTGAATCCAGACCGACTTGTTCGGGCCTTTTCGTCGCCCATTCTTCTCCCGGATACACCGATTTGCTTTCGCTTGCTCCTACTGCCGCACAAGCCAAAAGCACCGCCAAAAGCATTTTTGTTAATTTCATTTTCAACCTTTCTTCTCACTGGCCTTCCAGATTGTCTTTAACCAGAGACGCCTCTAATTTTTTGTGGTCGCCGGACGTATCGACCAGGACATTATCCGAAAACAGCACGTGTCTGCTCGCCGGGCCTTCGAGGCTCAGTGCTTTGGGCCTCAGGCCGGAGAACAGGTTGCCCGTCAAGGTGACGCCTAATGTGCCGTTAAGGACCACGCCGGCCGCTGCCAGGTCGTTTGCCTCTCGCTTGACTTTATCGGCGCCGATGTAGCTGTTGGAAAAATTGTTGCCCGTCACGGTTATGCGCCCGGAAGCCGGCCCGATGTTCAGGGCGTCCTTGCCCATGATGGTAAAGGTGTTGGCGCTGACGGTGCAGCCGTGCGCATCCCGCAGTGCAATCCCGCCGGCCGTATCATGCGCAATTACGTTGGCGCTGAGGGCGATTCCGTAGCAGTCTCTGTCGAGCACGATGGCCGTACCCTTGCACTCCTCGATCATATTGCCGGAAACGACCGAGCCGTAAGTATTCTCGATAACGACGCCGTCGCCGAGATGATCGTCGAGGCAGTTGCCCGTCATGCAGAGATTAAAGCCGTCGATGAACCTAAGTGCATCGTAGTTCTCCTCGAACTGGTTCGCCGAGACGACGACGTCGTGACAGCCGATGGCGTTCAGCCCAGTCTTTTTGTTGTAGGTAATAAGCGAGTTGCAGATTCGCGGGTCTTCGTAGCAGAAGTACAGCCGAATGCCGTCGCCGCCATGGTAGCTGACGGTGACGCCGTCGATGAAAAGTTCGTTAATCCGCCGGGCCTCGATGCCGTGGCCGCTCTTTTCGTTGCCGGTAATACGGAAGTCCGCTAAGCGAATTCGCCACAGCTCGGCGTTTCGATTGTCGCCGCTGCTGGGGTGCTGAAGGATAAGGGCGCTTTTGCCGGCGGTATTGACGTTCTTGATATGCGTTGCCGTGCCGGCCCCTTCGATTAGAACGTCGGATTTAGTCACCATCAAAGGCTCGGTAATCTCAAAAGTTCCCGGCGGCAAACACACGACCCCGCCCTCATCAGGCAGCGCATCGATCGCCGCCTGAATCGTAGGATACAGCCCAGCGTCAATAACCGCCCGCGCCCCCGGCAGCCGCAACCCGGCCGAATCGTAACCTTCCTTCTGGCCATTCACGATGTTGAGACCGCTTAGCGCGATAACAATAAATATCATCGCCGCCAATATTGTGCATGTCTGTTTCATCTTGTTTCTCCTGATAAGTTTTTAAGGAATTCTCTGTCCGGCAACATTGTAACCTTAATCTGTGTACAGGTCAAAGACGCACAATGCTCCGAATATCATACCCCGGGCTGATTAAGCAGGCATAAGCGTTAACAAGACGAGGGGCGAAAGGCTTAGCCTCGGTTTGCTCTCAGACCGAAAGAACACTCGATATTCCGCGGAACAAGGCAACCGAACCTCGCTTAAGGTTACGTAGGTTGTAGCCGCCTTCCTGAACTATTAGAGTGGGGATATTGAGCCGAGCCAGCCGCTGTCCGATAGTTTCAAGCACTTTTACGGACAATGAAAATGTTCCTGTCGGATCGCCTTTGAGAATATCAAATCCGACACTGACAACGAGAAAATCCGGCCGGAAACGCTTAATGCAAACAACGGCCTTCTCAAAAGTTTTCAAATAAACGGTGTCTATTGTGTTTGGCGGAAGCGGGAAGTTATAGTTAAATCCCAGACCCGCTGCCTCACCATTTTCGCCTGCAAAACCGCTGAAGTAAGGGAATGCATTGTCGGGATGACCGTGGACGGAAACCGTCAGAACATCCGGGCGTGTATAGAAGATATCCTGGGTGCCATTTCCATGGTGAAAATCAATGTCGAGAACCGCCGTCCGTCCGTGAAGCGAAAGCTGATGGGCGGCAATGGCGGCGTTATTGAAGTAACAGAAACCGCCATAAACTTTTCGCTCAGCATGGTGTCCTGGCGGGCGGCACAATGCATAAGAGAGCGGGACACCCGCCAGTATCTCTTCAGCAGCCGTCATGGCTACATCGACCGAGGCGCGGGCGGCGAAATAAGCATTACGGTACAGCGGAGTGCAGGAATCGATACAGTAATAACCGGCCTGGACGGGAAGGTCGCGGGGGCGGCGATCCGGCCTGCGGATGGGAAAGGTGTCCGGATATACCGGCCGACCGGTATCAAGTTTTGTGCAAACAGTTTTCAAATAGTTGACGAAGTGCCGGTCGTGGACGGCGAGTATGACCTTTTCGCTGAAGCGCTTCGCAGGTACCACGGTAAACAATCCCAGGGGTAATATCGTATCGAGCAGCGCGCCTACTCGCGCGGGTCTCTCAAAATAACCCCTGCTGCGAACATGGTGGATAACGTGCTTCTGACTGGCAACCAGAGCAAAGGATTTCTGAATGTGGCCCATCGTGACCTCTTTGACGCTTTCGGCCGTCTTTACGTAACGCGGTGGTCGAAACCGCACCGGATCATCGGTAAACGACTGTATGACGCAGCGTATATAATGCTCGTCCGCGACGTGCCCGAAGCGGTGTTTCAGAATTGCTTTAACTGCGTTTTGGGCCTCTGAACGTGAAAGAATCGTCCTTCTGTTCAAAGGATCAAACAGAAGATAGGCCGTGGTCGGGGGCTTGCCTACCGGAGTGTGGTAGGCTGTGCCGGTGATGGGCCGTAGGCCGTATTGTTCGTAGAATCGCATCCTCTTTCGGCTTTGCGCCAATTCGGCGGGATCTTTCGTCAGATCAGGATCATCAGGCTGAACCTCTATATAAAGACCCTGGGACGACAGTCCTTCACAATATCCTCGAACAGCTTCGTACAAAGCGCCGCCGAGACCTCCGCCCCATCGTTTCTTGCGAACCGCAATGAAATCCAGAAACGAGATATGAATATCGGGAAAGTGCAGCAGCAGAGCAAATCCAGTGACTCTTCCCAGGCTCGTCTCGGAGATTATCAGGGTGGTTTGATAATCTTGCTTGAATGGATTAGCCAGAAGCTCCGGTATCCTGTCGGCGTAGTCAGCCAGTATTGGAAAATTTTCACTAAAGATATCTTCAACCTGAGTGACACGATCCCGCGCAATAGGAAGGGCCGGAGAGGTTATGCAGCGAATACGAATCATAATAAATCACTCCCTGACCAATCCAAAGAACTGCTGGCAGAAACAGAATACGAAAAACAGCATCACATCTGACATATTACCGCCGACTTCTTGTCTGCAACCTCACGCACTATTCGCCATAGATTTCTTTGCCGCCTTGACCACGTTTTCCGCTGTGATGCCGTACTTTTCGAAGCAGACTTTGCCGGGCGCCGAGGCACCAAACGACGACATGCCGACGAAAACGCCTTTGTCGCCGATATATTTGTGCCAGCCTTGTTCGACGCCGGCCTCGATACCGACTCTGGCCGTCACAGCTGGCGGAATGACAGAGTCTTTGTATTCTTGACTTTGCTTTTCAAACAGCTCCCAGCACGGCATGCTGACCACCTGTGCGGCGATATTTTCTTTTGCAAGAGCTTCGGCGGCACTTAATGCGACGGATACTTCCGAGCCGGTTGCCAAAAGCAGAACGGTGGCGAGGGCATCTTGCCCTTGCTCTTGTGGCGAGGGCATCTTGCCCTTGTTCTTTTCCGCCGGCAAGATGCCGGCGGGACGCAAGGCCGGGACGGCCTCGCCACTGGGATGCTGGCGGGACACAAGGCCGGGACGGCCTCGCCACAGCACATAAGCACCCTTACTGAGATTCGCCGCCGACGCGTATTTATCCTGGTCCAGAACGGGACATCCCTGCCGGGTCAGCAGCAGAGTTACCGGCCCATCGCGATGCTCCAGCGCGTATTTCCATGCCTGGGCCGTTTCGTTGGCGTCAGCGGGGCGGAAGACCAGCAGATTCGGAATCGCCCGCAGGGCGGGGAAATGCTCGACCGGCTGATGGGTCGGCCCGTCCTCGCCGATGCCGATGCTGTCGTGCGTGAAGACGAATATGGTCGGGTAATTCGAGAGGGCCGCCACGCGGATCGCGCCTCGCATATAATCGCTGAAGACCAGGAACGTCCCGCCGAACGCGCGGGCCAGGCCGCTGACGGAAATCCCGTTCATAATCGCCCCCATCGCGTGCTCACGAATTCCGTAGCGAAGGTACCTGCCGTCCCGCGCATCCTTCTGGAAATCCTTCGCATCAGGCCACCGCGTATTGTTGGAGGGCGTCAGGTCCGCCGAGCCGCCCAAAATCAGCGGCAGTTTCGGCATCAATTCTGCCAGGACTTTGCCGGAGGCCTTGCGCGTCGCCAGGGAGCTGCCCGGCTCGAACGTCGGCAGAATCTCATCGAGGTCCACGGGCAGCTTACCCGCCGCGGCATCCTCGAACTGCGCCGCAAGCTCCGGATATTTTTTAGCGTAGTCGGCGAACAGCTTGTCCCACGCGGCCTCTGCTTTTTTGCCCTCGGCCTGAACCTTCTGCATGTGTGTCTTAACTTCGTCGGGGATATAGAAGCTCTTTTCCGGGTCCCAGCCGAATTTTTCCTTAATCAGCCTGATTTCATCGTCACCCAGAGGCGAGCCGTGCGCCCCGGCGGTGTCCTGCATGTTCGGACTGCCGAATGCGATGTGTGAACGGAATTTTATTATCGTCGGCCGCTGTTTTTCCGCCTTCGCATTTGCCATCGCTTTTTCGAAAGCGGCCATATCGTTGCCGTCACCTTCGACAACCTGCACGTTCCAGCCGTAGGCTTCGAAACGTTTGGCCCTGTCTTCGGTAAACGACAAATCCGTGCTGCCGTCGATACTGATGTGATTATCGTCGTAAACTACGATAAGATTATCGAGGCC
>CAYTNN010000049.1:0-9007 GCA_964439135.1 uncultured Pirellulales bacterium | reverse complement strand
TAAAGCAGCATGCTGCCGTGGCCCGCCGAGAGAACGAAACGGTCACGATTGTGCCATCTCGGATTAGAGGGATTCTGCTTTATGTATTTTGTCCAGAGCACGTACGCCGCCGAGGCCATTCCCATTGGCATGCCGGGATGGCCCGCATTGGCCTTCTGCACACCTTCCATCGATAAAAAACGAATCGTTTCTATACAACGCTCATCAATCTCCGACAAACCCGGATTTTTCACAGTTACACTCATCACAAAATTCCTGTAATCATAGTTCATTTTACATTTTGCTACATAACGCCGACGATAAAGTAACGGATACCCCTATTTTTAGCAAGACTTTTGTTGCTATAGCTGTCGGTTGCCAGTGTTTTATGCCGTTCATACAGTTTGACTTTCTCGGAAAAAACCGCGAAAATCGGTAATTTCCTGAACTTATCAACTTGCCGCGCATCTGTATTAATCGAGAATAGCGCATGAAAAAGGCTGCCGAATTAATAGAACAGTTATTGCTGCTTCGCTGTCAAATGGGCGATAAGGATGCTTTTGCGGAACTCATCGAGCGCTACGAGAGACCTCTGCGTTATTTCATAAACCGGTTATTGGACAACAGCGAACTGACGGAAGATATTTTTCAGGACACATGGCTGACAGTTATCAGTCGAATACACGGCCTCCGGGAAATCGACGCCTTTCCGGCATGGTTGTACCGTATAGCGCGCAATAAGGTTTACCAGCAGCTCAGGAAAAAAAGGAACGTATCGAGGCTGGATGAAAACATTGCGGTCGAAGATCATGCCGAAGAAGATGCTTTCTCCGGCGAAGACGCGGCGAAAATTCACAAGTGCCTGAAAGAACTGCCGCCCGAATATCGGGAGGTCCTGATGCTGCGGTTCCTGGAGCAAATGTCGTATCAGCAGATTTCGCAAGTGCTGAACTGTAAACTGGGTACTGTTCGATCGCGACTCTATTACGCAAAACTTACTCTTAAAAAAGAATTGGAGAAATAAAAAATGGAAAAAGCAAAAGATATAAAAGAAGAGCTTCTCAAACAAATGGATGGCGATTCTGCCGGAGCTACCGATGTAAGCGAGACTTCGGCACAGAAAATCATCGAGGAACATAAGACTCGACTTAGACGGCAGAAGTGGATTGCAGCGATTAGCTGGCTGATCACAATCATATACGCTGTGGCTATGCATAATTTGAAGGTTTATCTGGAGAAATTCAACATCGAGGCCCTTCTTACCAGAAATGAATTTATGCTCGTGCGTTACTCGAATATGGGATTGATAGTCTTGATTTTAATTGCCCTTCTCCTTACATACTTAGTTTACAGTACGTCGAGATCCACGACTATACTGCAGATTTGCGTCCGGTTGGCCAACATAGAAGAATACCTCAAAAAAATGTCTCGCGATAAATGATGTTCCTGCAAAACTTGACGGGCCGCACGACACTCATTAGGCTCTCACGCCGGTAACGTATTTGTACATTGACGTAGACTTTCCGCGATCCGAAATACGCCGAAGTCAAAAAGCAGCTCGCGAAATGGCTGCCCCGGACAAATGTCCCGGAGGTAAAGAAGGCTAAGGAAAAGGCCAAAAAGAAACGCACATAAAAACAGTAGGGTCGGTTCTCGAATATGTTTAGGGGACAAGCCATCCCCATCCCAATAAACGACAATTGGGATGAGGCTGCCACCCAATAGAATTGATGGAAAAGGGGTGGCAGCCTCAAGCGCAGCTTGGGGATGGTCGGGAATACCAGATGCCGGCTAAAGACGTACCGGTTCTCGAACCACCCCTGTTTACTTAATTTAATCCTGTTTACGGCACCTTCGATTGAAACTCGTAGTGTCCCGAGCCTACGGCAAAGACTGCGATTCCCTGCTTTATGCGCAGGAATCGAACCGCCTCGGCTTTGGTGGCGGGCCGGCCGGACTCGGTGATATTGCCGGCGCTGTCGGCGGGCATATAAACCGTCGCCGTCGTATTGGCGGGAATAGTCACGTTCAGCTTGAACGTGCCGTCTTCGAGCCGCCAGTCGCTGACGATTTTGCCGTTAATCGAATCGTAACTTGCCTTTGCATTGGTAATGCCGCCCGGCATTGGACGAATAATAATTTGCTTATAGCCCGGCCCATCCGTGTCGATCCCGGCGACCGTATTGAAGAGCCACCGGCCAACTGAACCGAAAGCATAGTGATTGAAAGAATTCATGCCGGGGTCCTGGAAGCCTTTTTCCTCGGTCCAGCCGTCCCAGCGTTCCCAGATGGTCGTGGCTCCGTTCTTGATGCTGTAGCCCCAACTGGGAAAGGTGTCATTGAAAAGCAGGCGATAAGCGACATCCAGATATCCCATATCCGTAAGGGTTGGCAGCAGATAACTGAGGCCTACGAATCCCGTTGAGAGGTGCCAGTTCTTTGCCTTGACCCTTTCGACGAGGTGTTCTGCCGCTCGCTGGCGTTTGTCGGCGGGCAATAAATCAAAATACAGGCCCAGCAGATAACAGGTCTGCGTCTCGCCCTTGATTCGGGCATCTTCGGAGACGTAAGCCTCGTTAAAGGCATCCTTGATTTGGACGAAGAGTTCTTCGTATTCTTTCGCCTCGTCGTCTCTTCCGAGGGCGTCGGCCATTTTCGAGAGCAGCCGGGTGCTGTAGGCGAAATAGGCCGTAGCGATTACGTCCTTGGGTGTGTTGGAGGCAATCGAGACCCAGTCACCGTACCCCTGGTTCGGGCGCAGCAGATCCTTGCTGTTCGTTTTCAAATAGGATATCCACTTTTTCATCGATTCGAAGTGCTTTTCGATGACACGCTTATCGCCGTAAACTTCGTAAATCGTCCACGGGCAAATGACGCCGGCATCGCCCCAGGCGGCCGTGCCGTCGCCCATCGCGACCTTACGCGGCGCCACGTCGGGGAACGCTCCTTCCGGGCTCTGAGCATCTTCGAGATCAACCAGCCACTTGGTGAAAAATGCCGAGACGTCCATATTATAGGTTGCCGTGCGGATGAAAATCTGGGCGTCGCCAGTCCAGCCCAGTCGTTCATCGCGCTGCGGGCAGTCGGTCGGCACCTCGATAAAGTTGCCCCGCTGGCCCCAGACTATATTATGGTACAATTGATTGACCATAGGATTGGAGCACTCGAAAGCCCCGGCCAGCGGCGTATCCGAATGAAGGACAACCCCGGTAATCGCATCGAGCGCCGGTTCGCCCGGATAGCCGGTGATTTCCACGTAACGAAAGCCGTGAAAAGTAAAGCGAGGCTCCCAGATTTCTTCGCCGCCGCCTTTGCAGATATACGTATCGGTGCAGCGTGCCTCGCGAAGGTTGGTGGTATAAATCGTCCCGTCGGGATTGAGCATTTCCGCGAATCGCAGCACGATTTTCGTGCCGGCCTGACCTTTGGCCCTGAGCCGGACCCAGCCGGCGAAATTCTGGCCCATATCGAAAACGTAGACATCCTTCTTCGGCTCGGTGATTTCCTTTGCGTCGATCTGGAGAATCTTCTTAACCGTCACGCCGGGATAAGCTTGGATCTCAGCTTCTATCCGGTCCGTCACGGCCACCGTGTTCCAGCCGGTATCGTCGAACCAATAACTGCACCAGTCAGTGGTTTCTTTGCGGCTGTCATAGGTCTCGCCCATCAGGAAGTCCGACTCGAAAAGCGGCCCGTAAGCAGCCTTCCAGGATTCGTCGGTCGCAACTACCTGCCGAGTACCGTCAGCGTATTCGATTTCGATCTGCACAAGCAACCGCGGCTCGCTGCCGTAATGCTCTCTCTTTTTGCCGAAGCCGAGATAGCCGGCATACCATCCGTCGGCAAGAATGGCTCCGATGGTATTGCCGCTTTGTGTAAGCAAACCGGTCACATCGTAACGCTGGTAGTAAACCCGTTTGGTATAGTCTGTCCAACCGGGAGTGAAGTAGTCACTGCCGACGCGCTTGCCGTTGACCTGCAGCTCGTAGAGCCCCAGGGCCGAGGCATAGACAACGGCGCTTTTGACCGGCTTGTTGACGACAAAGCTTTTACGCAGGTACGGCGGAGGTGGCAAAACCAGCCCTTCCTGTGAGGGCTGTCCCCATGGCCCTTCGCCCATCTGCGCAATCACTTTCGCATCGGACCAGGCACTGTCATCGAAACTAGGCGTCTTCCAGCCGTCCTGCTCGACGTTGGAGGCCTTCCATGAACCGTCAATCGAAACGACCATGGTCTCTTGCATATCAAATTCCACCAGCAGTTTGCCAGTAAGCCCCGCCGGATTGGCGGCGTCGCCCTGATTGGCGACGGCAATCGCCAGCGTATTGGCCCCGGCGGTGAGCCTGTCGGTGACATCGAGCATGTGAACCGATTGCCAGCCGCTGGCCTGTCCCGCCTCTTCGCCGTTTACGAAAAGCGTTGCCTGGTTATCGGCCAGCAGCACGAACCGTGCCCGCTTGATACTTTTATCAGATGCGATCTCGAAACTACTTCTGAAAAACCGCGTGCCGATAGGAGCGCTCTTTGCCGGATCGCCCTCGTCAAACCATATCCATTTACCGCCCTTGAGACTGAGCTGATCGGATGTTTGTTGCTGCCCATAAATCTCAGGCGGCGGTGCATCGTAACCGATCCATTTTGCCTGCCAGTCGTCGGATTCGAGCAGACCCATGATCCACTTTGCCGGCTCACTCCAGGCCGATACGCGGCCGTTGCCGTCCCAGACGCGGACTTTCCAATAGCAGTGCATCCGCGATTTCAACGGCTTGCCCTTGTATACAACCTGGTTGCTCTGGTCGGACTTAATTTTGCCGCTGTTCCACAAATCTCCTTTGTCACGCTCCAACAATTCGTTGGTGGAGGCAATTAAAATATGGTAGGCGTTCTGCATGCAGGATCGCTGCTCGGATTGTAGAATCCAGCTCAGCCGGGGCTTGATTACGTCAATACCCATGGGATTGACAAGGTACTCGCAGCGTAGATTCATGGCGGCGGTGCCTTCTGTTTGAGCTTTGCCGCTTTTGCGTGTTGCCCCTTCTTCCGTGCATCCGAGGCCTGACAGTGACAAAAAGACAATCCCTATCGCCGATAGTAATTTGATCCGGTTCATATTATTTTCCTTTCCTTTATACGCATTCGGAGCTTTATTTCAACGCTGTGAATGTATTTTCGATTTTCGATTTGAAATCGGCATTCGTCAATCGCCAATGGTCAATTGGTTAGTCACTTCCATTTGAGCCGCCGTAGATAAACCGCATCCGGCCGACATTGGGTACAATACCAAATGGGAATTCTGCAAACGGCTTGAATCCGCTGGGCCAATAGACAAACAACGCCTTGCCTACCAGGTAGTCGCGAGGAACTGTCCCCATACGATAGCTGGGCAATCCCTTATTTGCCAGGCCGGGCCTGTTCCACAACCTGCCGTCCTCACTGTTGGGGCTGTTGTCACCCAGGACAAAAAATTGATCTTCCTTTAGGGTAAAAGGATCGTCCTCTTTGGCTCTTTGGGACCCAGGCGGTTCAGTGTAATGAATATCCCTGAAAATTGCTATGTGGGAGAGTGTTAGCCTGCCCGTGCCGAAGATTTCCACTCGCGGTTCAATGTCTTCCTGTATCGGCCCGACGTCTTCGAGGTCACGCCCCAAATCGTGCGTCACCTTTGTGCCGCCGTATTCGAAAATCAATTGGTGGTCGACAATGGCAAACTTGACAAGTGTCTGCTTATTCATTCGCGGAGCTTTGATTGACAACCCTATCAATTCCACGAGATCTTCGCCCTTTTTTTGCTTAGTGACGATCATGGTCCCTGTCAAAAGAACTTCCGCCCGATAGGTTGTCTCGTATTTGCTCAGGGCGATGCCGATGCGTCCCTGCGAGTCGGCCGCCCGGCAGTCGAAACGCAGCATCAAGTCACTGCAGGTCGGCATATAGCTGTATGTATCAATATCGTCGTACGCATAGGTAGCCTTGAAGTCGTTACCGATCGAAGTATCGTAAACCATCGAATTGATTGGGCCGCCAGGGCTGTCCAAACTAAATATGGTTGGACTGTCGCTGTTTGCCGTGACCCATTTTGAATCCCCTATATTCCTGAACGGCTGGGCCCAAATGTGACCGTTAAACGAATCATCTTCAGGCCGAACGGGCTGATAATCGTTATCATAGACCGGCATCCAGAGCTCTTTCTGGATTTTGGCGGGTTTTCGGGCAATTTTGTCATCAATGTAGATGTCCCCGTCGATGATCTGTATCTTCTCACCCGGCAGGCCAATTAATCGTTTGATGTAATTGATAGTTGGCTCCGTCGGATTTTTAAATACGATGACATCCCATCTTTTGGGTTCAATGAACTGATAGATACATTTTAGAACGAGTATGCGGTCGCCATTGGCTACCGGCATTGCCTCAGTGGTCGTAAGGTAACGGCTACACCTCGGGCAGCGAGAGGAAGGCAGAGCTATACTATCGTTCGAGTTGGTATTTTGACGAGTCCTGTTTCGATTCGCAATAAAGGTCGTATCGGCAATCGGCCCGCAATTGCGACACAGCAGTTCAGACGGGTAGCGGCCACAGTTTGGGCAGCGGGTAATCGCCAGGTGGGCTCTTCCGGCTGGAACTGTATCCTCGGGCAATCTCCGGCCATTGCGGTCAACATAGTTGCCCGGCACAAAACCATGCTCGTATTCATATCCGCATTGCCGGCATCGCAAACGAAAATGAGCCCCCATCAGTGTATCTGCCATACTGCCGGTCGGAATGCGAAACGCCTCCATGACGAACGCCCGGAAGACAAAGGCCAATATGAAAGCAGTTATCAGCCATTCGAAGGTGTTTGCTATTTCAGCCGCCCTGTCTTTACTTTTCCGAGCTTGCTTATCTAAACTGCTTTTATTGCTCTTATCTTGAGACATATACGCCAATCCTGCTCTAAGGTAAACCCTGAGTTCTTTATATCAGAATATCAGAGTAAATGTATAAAAACTAAGAATATTGATTATGCCGATAAATCTTCTGCCGGTCAATAAACTAATTTGCTTTGCGGGCATTTTTGCATAAGATTTTGCTAATCATAGCCTTATATTTAATCGTTTCAAGGAGAGGTTTTCCCGCCTATACTGCGTTTTATCCGTAGTTGTTGCCGGAGTTGTTGCCGAATATTTCTGTACATGAGCCTCTTTAATATTTGAAGCGGTGTAACTATTCCCGGGTTTTTCATGGCCCGTAAGATGGTGTCTAAAAAATTTTGGGAATCTTAAGAATTTTATATGAAATTTGCTTGCCGGATAGAAGTCTTTGTTGTATAGTGAGTTGTGAAGTTTCGAAATTTGCACTTTGTCGGTTAGTCTTGCGGTCGACAAAAGCAATTCTTGCTCTGGAAAGCAACGCTCAGGTGGCCGCAATCGAATCGTCAAAATACGTAGAGGCGTGTGATGAGCTGTTGGATGATTAATAAAAACCGGTTTATTATGCAGCAGCTTTTAAATATAAACAGAACCCAGTTTCCTAATTGCTCTTTCCTGAAATGAGGTAGTCTATGGCGACAATTACAAAGAAGGAACTTATCGACCGAATTGCTGAACGGACACAAGCAAAAAGAGTTACAGTCAAGTGCATAATTCAGGCTTTCCTTGATGAGGTAACAAGGGAACTGTGTGAGAATAACCGTCTGGAATTCCGCGATTTTGGTGTTTTTGAAACCAGGACCAGAGCGGCAAGGGTTGCACAGAATCCGAAAACTCTTGAACGCGTCGAGGTTCCTGAGAAACGAACGGTTAAGTTCAAGATGGGCCGACTGATGAAGGAAAACCTTTGCGCTCCTGTCGTAGAATCAGCCAAGGCGAAATAAGTGTACTGATTGAACAGCCATCGCCCACAACAAAACGCTGCCGGTTCCGACAATGAACCGCCTGCTATGAATTGTGTGGCGAGCAGCGAATAGCCGGTTTTAGTTAGCATAAGGAGCGTTATATGTTAGAGGGAAAAGTAAAGTGGTTTAACCCGCGGAAGGGTTATGGATTTATCGCTACCGATGATGGCCGTGATATTTTCGTCCACTATTCAAGTATTTCAGGTGATGGATATAAAACTCTTGTTGAAGGCGACCCGGTTACTTTCGAAATTGTCGAGGGTGACAAGGGACTGAGAGCTGAAAATGTAGTTCCTCAATCAGCCTCGGAAAGCGAAGAAAAGTCGGAAAGCGAAGAAAAGTCGTAAGGCTGCTTTTTAATCTCGGGCCCGATGGAAGTTACAAAACAAAACTTGTTTTTCATTTCCTTAACTGCCTGATTTAGAACCAAACGACAATAGGAATCTTCAGTCGTCTTATATTGCCCGAAGCATGGGTGCAAAGATTAGAGTTCTCCATTCCACCATTGAGATAGACAAAGATTTAGAATACATAAGATATATGAACTATGATTGCCGGAGAATATCAATCGGGCCTGGATTGTAACGTCCTTGTACTCAATAAGCATTATATGGCGATCCGCATAGTCGGCGCCAGGCGGGCATTTTCCCTGCTTTTCCGCGACCTTGCCGAGGTCGTCTCACTCGAAGAGGGCCGGTATTCCAATTACGATTTCAATAGCTGGTGCGAGGTAAGTCAGCTCAGGCGTGATTTCGAGCCGGATGGACACGACTGGGTATCGACGGTGAATTTTCATATCGCCGTGCCGCGTATCATTCGGCTGCTCTTCTACGACCGCCTGCCCCGAAGCGAGGTCAAATTCAACCGCCGGAACATCTTCGCCCGCGACAAAAACTATTGCCAGTATTGCGGCAGGCACTTCCCGACCAGCGAACTATCGCTCGACCACATAATCCCGCGCAGCCTGGGCGGCAAAGCAACTTGGGAAAACATCGTTTGTGCCTGTCCGGCCTGCAACGTCAAAAAAGGCAGTCTGACCTTAAAGCATGCCGGCATGAAGCTCATCCAAAAGCCCATAAAGCCCCGGCACAACCCCCTAATCCACGTCCACCTCGGCCACAACCGATACAAAAGCTGGAAACAATTCCTCGACCACGC
>CAYTNN010000048.1:2266-24533 GCA_964439135.1 uncultured Pirellulales bacterium | reverse complement strand
CCGCCGGAGAGCTTCTCTTTGCTGCTTCTCAGTGTTGATAAGTCGGTTCCGGTTCCCGAGCCGTGCTTGAACAGCATCGCTTCGCTGGCCGCAAGGCGCATGATATCTTCCATCGAGTCCTTGACCGACTGGATAAAACAGGCGGAAGCCTGCGGGTATTCGTAGCTGTTCTCACAGGCGACGGCCTCTTTACGCTCCGGGTCCCAATGGAAATTATGCTTTCCGCCGGAAACGCCATAGACGTCTAAAAGACCGACGTTGAACCACACGGGAGAATTAAATGACCCGTATTGATTCACGCAGAGCCATGTCAATTCGTTGTAGAATATCTCGGCATCTTCATCAGTGCTGAAGTAACCGTCTTTTCTGCCCCTGTCGGCGATAGTTTTGCAAACGCGATGGACGAGCTGCTTGACGGAATTTTCCCGCTGGCCGGATTCTCCGTCACCGTAAAAGTATTTGCTGGCAACGACTTTGGTCGCTAATTGACTCCAGCATGTCGGCACTTCGATGTTGTCCTGCTCGAAGATGGCCTGGCCGTCATCGCCTGTAATCTTGGCCGACCGAGTCTCCCATTCAAGCTCGTCGAATGGATGAGTGCCCGGCGTCGAAAAAAATTGTTCTACCTTCAATCCCATAGATTCGGAGGCTCCTATGGACGTTTCCGGTTGTGTTTTCTTAGCTCTGAAAGGATTTCCAGGCTCAAATTGGTTCGACATTTATACGCCTCCGTGCGAAAAATTAGGACCACAACATATAGAATAATAACCGGGAGATACGCCAGATATAGTGGTAAAACCCGTTAAACAAGTATCGGCAGATTAATCGCAAATTGATAATGTGTAAAGACGAAAATCTGAAATTTTTGGCGCAAATTCTTTCGCTTTGTTCTTAGTCCTTGCAGTTACTGAATCTATGATGAAAAAAAAATTTTCATCTTCTTGAAATGACTGTGCACTAAACGATGATCATAATTTTGTTGCTTCGAGCCAGCGCTGTGCTATCCATGCATGCGCCCAGACGTAAGGATGAACCATGTCATCGGAGAATTTTTCCGGCGGCACTTCCTTGATTTTCTTATCGATCAACTCCTGCAAGGGAACCAACACGGCATCAAATTCTTCCGCTAACGCACCAACGGCGTGAATATATTGCAGTAAAGACTTGTACGCCGGATTTGTTTTATCATCGCAGAACATGAAAGGCTCCATCAGTATCAAGCGGCAATTATATTTTTCTTTTACGAGCGAAAGTAACCGTTCGTATGTTAGTTGATATTCATCGAGCAACACGGCCGTATCAAGCGTGCCGGTATATTGACGAAAGACATCGTTAACTCCGATAAGTATGCTCAGGATGTCCGGCTTATGATTGAGGCAGTCTCTTTCCCATCGATAATCCAAATCCCGAATCGTATCACCGCTGATACCAGCATTGAAAACGCTGAGATTGTATTCGGGGTACTTCGCTAACAGCCGGTATGCAACGAAATGAACATAACCATATCCGAAAGGCCTGTAAGCAGTCTCAAGCCTCCCGGCGTCGGTTATACTGTCGCCGATGAATAGTATTGTCTGTTCGGACTTTAGTTTGATTCTGTCGAGCATTCACAATGCGCTTTCGTAAAAAGCCTGCAATAAGCAAGCAAAGTGCGTAGAAACTGTATAAATGGATTCATTCCGGGGGGGGTTGGGATAAGCGTCCGTAATTTATCTATAAGTTCTATTAGATGGACGGTTGCTACTGCCAGGGACGATGTATCGCTTGTATCAGGCCGCATATACCACCTTATAATTTCGCAGAATCTCGTGCCTTCGGAAGGGGTTTCGCAGAGCATCCTTTTCCACAAGGTCTATCTCCCTGCCAAACATCTGATACAATTCTTCCCGTATATCGAAAAGGTCCCATAAACTCCAGCCGCAATCAGAAGTAAAAGTTATCAGGACATCTATATCGCTGTCGGTACGAAAATCCTCGCGAAGAACGGAACCGAACAAGGCCAGTTCCACTACTTTCCGCCGTCGGCAGAAATCCGCTATTTTGTTCTCCGGGATATCGATATTGTGAAATTTCATTACAATTGCCTTATCTATGCCCTGCTTATTTCATCGTTCTTGGGGATTTATACTCCAAGCAGGTAATAAAATCAACTAAACGATTTCCCATCAAAAATTTTTAGACACTGATTCACACGGGATTTACACTGTTTTTTGTTTGAATTGATTTGAAAATTATAAGGTGCTTTTCAACTTGAGTCAGCTAACATGACATCCGTTATCATCGCACCATTTTTTCATATTCTCTGAGGCACCTTTGAAAGCATCAAAATATTTCCATAGGCGTTCAGCATTATAGGCAAGAACAAACTGGCCCGGCTCAAGAAATCTATTCATTCCGTATTCTTTCTTATATATATCCCGTAAAGCTTTTTTGCTTTTTGCACTATAATGAGAAAGATAGTTTCTAATTGTAAATACCTCATCAATCTTTTTAGCGTGTGCCTTAGAAACAGCAAGGAAAGGATTGCCATCTTCGGGAAGGATTTTTTTAGAGAAGCCTTTCAAAGCTCCAAAGTTTTGGAAATCTCGGTATTTTTCCCCAAAAATTAATGCATGACATAAATCCCAACTTGGATTTGGAGGAATCGATACTCCAAAGAAAGAAGATAGGAGACTATGATCTCGATTGACACAGTCTATTAAATGTTCATCAATAAAAGACTCCCAGTTTGCACACAAACGAATTAAGATGGATTCTCCAATATCTCTTTTTTCCTGAGCGGAAGCTATAACACGCTGAGCAGTAATAATCTTATTCATAAATGCACGATAACGCTCAATGGCAATGTCAAATGAATCATGATTTTTCTTAAGGTCTGATTTTCGCATATTTTTTCTTCCACAATCTGATTTTTAATAAGTGGGACGCAATTCATAAGGGTGAATAAGTCTCAGACTTTTAGTACCTTTTTTTTGCTCTATTCATTATTGATTCTATTTTTAGAACGACTTATTTATTATTTTTTTAATTCATTTACCGTCTCAGATTTTTCATCCGACATTTTTTGCCAAACATCTCGTTCTATTTTTAAATTTTTTGCATCAAAATGCGCAACTATATATCTACAGAAACTTGGTACATTTTCTAAGTTATCTTCGTGAAGGAAACCTTCATATGAAACATGGATTTTATCATCTCCAGTAATCCTAAAGATTTCTGAAAATTCTTTCTCTAAATAAAGTCTTTTTTCATTATACTTACTCCACTGTTCGACCTCTTTTGTCTTGAAAGCTTTATCGACAACAGATAAAAGTAAGTTGGATATCTCAAATCGACGTACTATTTCAATATAATAAATAATTCTGTTTGAGTTTCTTGCGGGTAATACCATAATTTTAAATATCCAGTTAGGGTTGTCGCTGCCAATATTGACATCGCCGAGTGATCGAAGCTCTCTGCTGAAGTAACTATAGAATTGATTCTCTATGTTTTTTGTTTCTTCTGGAGACTTGATAGAAGGACTTACATTAATCGATAGTTTCACAGTTGTTGAATATTTTTTAGTTTCGACCTTTTCTTCACCAGCATTGTTAACAGTTAAGCCAAACGTAAAAAACGAAACAGAAATTAATGACAAAAGAAATAATCGCATTTTCATGTTTCTCCAAATATAAAAGAATTTATTTGTTAAAATTTAATTGAAAAAAATAATTTTCCACACAGATTTATCGACTTGTTCAGGTTAAGATATAAAATTAAAGTATACTCCTTGCACAGCAAGGGTTGTTTATCGGGTCAGAAAGTAAATCTTTTATTGTTTATAGCTTCTTCTATTTGTTTTATCGTAACATCTCTAAAACTTCCAATATCAACGCCATTATCAATTGCTTTCTTAAATCCATGAAGTATTCCATTATTGCTTATGAAATTAGGAATTTCTATCGGTTTGTCTCTCAATCCAATTTGTCTCAACGCCTCTTCGGCATCCTTTTCATCCTTTAGTAGAAGAATGCCGCTGTTTTGAAGATAAAGTAAATCATTGTCTTGTTCATTTTTACTCTCTTTTCGGAGTTTAAGAAAATTTTCCACAATTTCTTTAATTAACATCTTTTTTTGTCTTGCCTTAAATCGCGATTCATTCAGTGCTGTGGTTAGTAAACTAGTAAGTGCACTTGGCACTATAATCAATAATAAGTCTCTAAACATTTGCTATTCTCGCAAAACAATCCCAGTGTAATAATGAAAGCTAACGGAAATTCTGATTGCCTACTCAAATATAATTACCTTCTACAAGAAAAGCTCGTCCTTTACTTGTTAGTGTATATCTTACGGGAACATTGGGTATAAGGCTTCCAATCCAGTTTATTAATTCATGCTCCTCATCAGAAAGCTTGTCCAGATAATATTTAACTTTTGTTTCAGAAAGGCCCACAGTTTGAATTAATAATGGAAGAGGGCACCCATTATCTTCACTTTTTTCAACAGCT
This sequence comes from uncultured Pirellulales bacterium, assembly GCA_964439135.1. Lineage (GTDB taxonomy): Bacteria > Planctomycetota > Phycisphaerae > Sedimentisphaerales > Anaerobacaceae > JAFGPJ01. Next base: position 20,046 of record CAYTNN010000048.1, on the reverse strand, counting down.
AATAGTAGCTTTATTTCAACTTCGTCAAGATTGTTTTTGATTGACATACGTTTTCTCCTAATTAAGAAATATGTGCTTTTATATACGTTTTTTTGACGAAGTGGTGTTTTATCAAGTGTTGTGATATCTTATTCGCCCATAAAAATGCTTCACATAGCTATATCGGTTTGAAATGAGGGCTGCTTGACAAGGGAATTGCTGGATTTCCGCTTTCGTGGGGATAACAAAAGAATTGAAATAATGATGACGAAGGCATTAAAATATTGGTATATGGTCGAAATAGAAGAAAAACTAAAGCAGATTCGGGAAAAGATAAAGGATTTTCCCGCCGGTCCGGGTTTGTATTTTATGAAAGGCGCCGGCGATAAGGTCCTCTACATTGGCAAGGCCAAGAACCTTCGTTCGCGTGCTGGCAGCTATTTTCAGCCGGGCAGCGATTTAATCGCTTCACGCGGGCCGAAGATTGTTGAAATGATCGGCAAGGTCGAAACCGTTGATTTTATCGAGAGCCCGAACGAAGTTGACGCCGTCTTACAGGAAGCCCGCCTGATTAAAGATATTCGTCCGCCATATAATACAGAGCTTATCGACGATAAAACGTTCCCCTATCTTCAAATCACAACCGGCGAGGATTTCCCCGGCGTCTATATCACAAGGAAACCGAGGCATCGCGGCATCAGGCTGTTCGGGCCTTTTACCAGCGCTAAGGACCTTCGAGCGGTTCTGGTTGTGCTGCAGAAGATATTCAAATTTCGCACATGCAAGCTGAGCCTGGATGAAAATGACAGCAAACGCAGATTCTTCCGGCCATGCCTTCTGTACAGCATTAAGCAATGCACCGCCCCGTGCGCAGCTAAGATTGATAAGCACGAGTACAAAAAGATTGTTACCGACCTGATAAAATTTCTTCGCTCGAAGCGTTCGATAATTCTTCGCCGGCTAAGAACGCAAATGGCACAAGCCGCTGAGGCGTTCGAATACGAGAAGGCCGCTATGTATCGCGACCGTATCCGCTTAATCGAGCGGCTCGACCAGCGAGGCACGCCGGATGAGAACGTCCAGCCGGAAGTATTTGCAACCGACCCGGCCGAGGCCCTCGTAAAACTGCGGGAAGTGATGCAGACAACCGAACCGATCCGGATTATCGAGGGAATCGACGTGGCCAATATCGGCGGAGCCGAGGCGGTCGGCTCGTTAGTTAAGTTCATCGACGGCAAGCCCTTCAAGAGCGGCTATCGGAGATTCAAAATAAAGACCGTCAAGGGAATCGACGACTATGCGATGATCGCCGAAGTGGTAAAACGTAGATACAAATACGCCCTTCGCGGCGAAGAACTCTGGCCCGACCTTGTCCTTATCGACGGCGGGCTGGGCCATTTGAGAGCCGCTGAGAAAGCCTTCAGGGAGATGGAGGCCCCCCCCGTGAAAATCGCCTCAATTGCAAAGCGTGAAGAAGAGATTTACCTGCAAGCGAGCAATAAGCCCCTGAAGCTGCCTTCAAACTCGCCCGCCCGCAAGCTGCTGCAGTACGTTCGTGATGAGGCCCATCGCTTCGCCCAGCATTACTATCACATCCTGCGGAGCAAAAAGCTGCTGGGCGACAAGCCCTGAGAGAACCTGCCGCCCTCCGTAAGGAGTCCTTAGGACAACGGGTTACGCTCTCTGTTCGTTCTCTTTATCGCGCGGGAGCAAATCTTTCTGCTGCTGAGATTCCGGCTCGGCGGGCTCTTCGGAATCGAAAGTGTCCTTATGCCATTTCTCCAGCTTATCCAAACGCTGCTGCAGTTCCCTCATCTGCTTCTTTATCGCGTCGAACATCTCGTCTCCCGGGCCAAAAGGCATGTTAGGAGCTTTGAAGTCGGGACGCATCTTATGCCGGATTTGTGGACCGAAGAAGCTTCCATCGAACTTTCTTGTCTTAGCGGCCTTACGGGCATCCTTAACGGCCTGCTCGGCAGGCTCGCGATATTTCTCGGGCAGCTTGTCGATTTCTTTCAACGTGGCCTTGTACTCGTTTTCGCCGACGCTGACTGAGATTGTCGTATTATCATCGTTGGGATTGCCCTCGATAGTAATAGTATAATCTTCGCCGTCGGAGTGCTTATATGTAGTATACAACTCGTTGAAGAATTTCTTGATATTAACGTCAAAATCCGAAGGCATATTGTCCCGAAAGACTTCCATCCAATCCTGGTCTCCGGGCTTGAGCTTAAAGATTTTGCCCGGACGCCAGGACTGCACGACCTCCGGCTCGGGAGGATATTTAAAATCGAAATCACCCTTCAGGCCTTCGAGCGTGAGCGTTACAGTCTGGCGTTTGCCCAGATGTATAATCTCCAGCGAGACTTCTGCACCTATGCCGGCTTTGCGCACGTTATCGACAAATTGCTGATGGTCATCGACGCGGCTGCCCTCGAAGCCGACGATGATATCATCACGTTCGAGTCCGGCCTTGTCGGCGGGGCTGTCGCGGTGAATATTTGCGATTCGTATGCCCTGGCCCGGCTCAAGAGCTAAGTGTTTGACCAGCAAATCCGGCAGAGGCGCCGAATCCAGCATTACTCCGATATAAGGACGTGCATCGTCTGTGTCCGCATCGCCAGCCAGTCCTGTGCCAGCCCAAACCAGAGCCAGTGCAATTGTAAGAACGATATTTTTCGCTTTCATGATTGTTCCTTTCTTTTCAGAAATGTTTTTCGGATACTACAGGTCTCCGTAATAAACGGCGGGCCTGACGGTATTTTCCCGGAGCCCTTCGATGAGCCATTGATTTCCCTGATTGTCGGTGAAACTGTACCAGTCGACGTTACGCAGCGAATTTCCGGCAGGATTTATCAGAGGTTGCGGATATGTTTGCTGCCCGGCATCCATCTGATTGCCGGCGTTCTGCGCCACTATATTTGCCGGAACATCAGGGCTTTGCGTCGTCGAAACAAAAGGCAGAACGAAGTGCAGCATTAGGCCTATTATAAGCCCCGCGGCCAGCCCTGCCGCGAAACGCAGCCGGCCGTCCATCTTCAAGATTCGACGCAATGGATTTGCCGCCTGCCGCTGCCATGCCTGCTCGAAAATCTCTTGGGCTTTTTTTCCTTGCCCAATGATTTCTGTGGCAACGGCCTCGCAACTGCGCTCGTGCAAATCCTGCAACTGCTCGAGCAGTTCTTTTGCCTGGGGATTACAATCCAGCTCCGTTTGCAGTATGTGCTGCTCGCTGGGTGTTATCTCGCCGTCGAGGTATTTTCCAATCAGAATCTCAAGCATTTCCTGTGTCATATTCATTTTTCACGCACCTTATTCCTTTTCCTGCCGGCCACCTTGTCATAAAGCATTCGCCGCGCCCGCACGAGTCGAATCTGCACGGTCGTGATGGGGATATCGAGTATCTCGGCGATGTTCCCATACGTTAAGTCGCCGGCATAAGCTAACATAAATACCTGGCGATATTTTTCGGGAAGCAATCGTACCGCCTGCAATATCCGCCGGCATTGTTCCTTCTGTTCTATTTTCTCAAAGAGCTGCTGAGCTTTCTCGTCGGATTGAAGCTCGGCGATTTCTTCGCTCAGCGGGCCCGGCCTTCGGGCATTACGTTGGCGGTGCCGAAGCGCCTGCCGTTTGGCCAGAACCGCCAGCCAGGGTCGAAACCGTTCCGGCTCACGCAGTGAATCGATCTTCGTAATGACCCGTACACAGATATCCTGCAGGACGTCATCGACCTGGTCGGCATCGCCGAGGATGCTGTAAACCAGCCCTTTGAGCCAGGGCCAGTTGCGTGTTAATAATCGCTGCAACGCCTCTTTATCGCGCCGCTGAGCCGCACAAACTAATGCCGATTCGTTTTGCTTTCTTTCGGTCGTCATATCGTTTCTATGTATATATAGATACTTGAGACGCCGGGTTCATACACAATTTTCGGATTTTTTTGTGAGAATTTTAACGGATATTTGGAGTTGAGCCAATAAATGGTGTGCGATGCACACCCTACCGGCTGAAGGACATGCTTGCCTGGGGCGTGCCGGCGTAGGCGCCCATGTTGATGCGATCTCCGTTTGGCGGTAATTCGGCAGTCCAGTCCGAATCGGGATTTCCAGTATCAATACACGGGCTTGTAAACATATCCAGCAGCCAGCTCTGACTGCCGGCGTGCCATCGACCCGCCTGCGAGCGCAAGTGGTAATCTCCAGTAACCCAGAAATCATCGCTCACATCGTCAAGCGTTCCGCCCAAGTTCCAGAATCCGGGCTCTGCGAAACAGGGAGCCGCGTCAATGTTGCCCTGACCCGGCCAGCCGCCCTGAACATCGGAGTAACTGACCGTGTCGGCATCGCTGTCTATCTGGACGGCATCGCTACCGGTATTGTTGTAATAGACGATGGAATTCATAACCGTCGGGCAGGAGCCGGAAATGCCACCGCCTGAATTAGCGACAATCGTGCAGTTAGTGATTGTGGGGATGCCGCCTGAGATGCCGGACTGGAAATTGCCGGCGATGATGCAGTTGCCGATTACGGGGCGGTTGTAGATGGTCATCCGCCCGCTCTGTTTGGCCTGCATTTCTATGCCGGAGCCGGCGTTGGAGTTGATTTCGCAGTTTGTTATTGCCGGATTGCTGCCTTCGCGCAGCTCGATTCCGCCGGCCCCGTTATTTTCGATACGGCAGCCGGAGATTGCAGGCGATGCTCCCGAGCAGTAAACCGCCGCTCCCGGGCCGGAAATGGTAAAGCCGGCAAGCACACAACCTTCATCTTCGCCGCTCGCGAAAGTGACGACCGGGCCGGCGCTGCCGGCCAGTACGGTGCCGGCTACTACCGCCGGGTTGCCGGGATCAATCGAGCTGAGCGTTATGTTCTTACCGCTGAAATTAATGTTTTCGTGATAAACGCCTTCGCTGATTACGATTTCGTCGCCGGGTTCTGCTTCGCTTATGGCGTGTCGTATAAGGTCGTATTTAGTGCCGCTCGTAGTGTTCTCGATTGGCCCGTCGGCGGTAGCGAAAGATGGAGTTACCAGTTCGATACCATCGCCTGTTCCCAGGTTGCGGGAGTACTTCTTATCGACGGGATTGTTCCAGTGCTCGTGGACGCCCAGGCTCGCCAGCGGCGTTCCATCGCCTTCCGGATCATATACTGTGCCGGAAGGCGGATTATCCGCCTGGGCCGCCTCGTGCAGGTAATTCTCCGGATTGCCTGTCACCTCCGTGCAGCGAGGCTCGTTTCGCATGAAATCGAGTCCGACAGAATCGATGGCCACCGGGTCCTGCGAGGCGAATATGCTGGAGCACCAGTCGTTACCGAAAGATTCCCATTTGATTACATTGCCGCTCTGATGCACGGCGGGGTATAGTCCGTCGATGAAGTACAGCAGAGTCTTGCCGGAAAGATGCCGATGGCCGTTCAGGTTGACCAGGCAGTTATAGGTGTTCATATTATTGCTTCGGCCGCCGTGATTGTGCAAAGGTTCAGGCGTCCAGCCGCCTCCGGACGGAAAATAGACCGACCCGAAGTGGTTCTTGGCCGACAATGTGATGCCGTAAAGCGTATGAGGCCTGAGCAGGGCCATATTGATCAGGTAGTCGGCTTCGGTAACGCATCGGGGCAGGTAGGCGGTTCCGGCACGCGTATACAGCGGGTTGGCGGTGTCGTGGCTTGCTGCGATGCGCCCGTTGCGGGCAAGACTGGTTTTTACAACGAAGTTTATATTCTGGAAATCGGGATCGGGATCGCTTCGGATCTTATCGTAAATCGGATTGCCAATATATCTTGAGGCGTCGTAAATCGTAATCGCCGAGCCGGGCACACCGACGACATTTACGAGCTGCTTCAGGAGCGAGTAAATCACGTGAGGGCTCGGAGTTCCCATAGACGACGACCAGTTTCCGCCGCTGCTGTTCTCCTGGTTCATATTGATTTTGATGGCGATTTTCTCCGCAGGCCGGTAGCCGGCATCTCCGAGGCCTCTGGTTCGGTTAAAGTGCCTGAAAAGAGCGTTCCATGCCTGTTCGTCGCTCGATTCGGCCGTCAGCGTCTGGATGGTCTTTGAGACCATGTAATCAACCGCCTGCTGATCGGTGTTATCATCGTCCCACCACGCGCCCGTGCTGCCGTCCCAGCTTGTTGCGGCCGGTTCGTGGGTCCAAACAACGCGTCCGGGATTGATTCCTTTTGCTACGCCCATAGGGCTGTTCGGAGGCTCGGTTGGCGTGAATGCCGCTTGTGCGGGGGCCCGGCCGGTAATGCTCACAGAGAACCATAAGGCCATCACGCTGACGACGATACACATCCCCGCGACGATATACCGGGATTGATGGAGGAATTGCTTTGCTCTGCGATACGCTATAGCTGAGCCAATCAATCCCGCAATCCAAATCACAAAACCGCCGGCGAACGGTGCCGCAAAACGCTGGCAGGGATATGTCGCCCGGGAGGGTTTCGGTATCACGCGGATTAAAAACCAGATCAGCGAGAAAAGCCCCAAAATGGGAAACACCCACATTAACCAGCGGTACTTTCTGCCGCTCTTAATAGGTCTGCCTGTTTTTAGGCACGTTCGGGTTGTTCGAGCGGGATGCCCGCCGATTCGTGTGTTTTTAGAAACGGGTGAAACGGATTTTGATTTTCCCGGGAGCATATTCACGCCTCCAAATATTCCGGCCTCAACCTCCTTTGATACATTTATTTCATTATTGCTTATTATACTATCCACCATCTCCAGATGCAACTGACATTTCACCGGCCACCGCGCGACACGGCCTGAAGTATTTTCCTTATTCGGACCGAATTTGGGTCCAATTCCGAAGCTTTTCGTATCTCCTCAATGCCCTCATCTCTGCGATTTTGCTGGTTCAAAAGGACTCCCAGGTTGCAGTGCAGTAGCGCGCTGTCGGGCGAGAAACGCAATCCTCTTCGACATACCTCAATCGCCTTGTCAACCTCCTGCCGGTGCATCCGTATCTCCGCCAAATTGTTATATGCCGGCACCAGGTTCGGCTGCCAGCGTATCGCCTCGGAGTAGTGCTCTATCGCTTTGTCGAGATCATCTTTTTTCTGATACGCCGAGGCCAACAGGTAATGAGCATAGCCATAAGTTGGCTTGATTCGGATTGCCTTTTCGTATTGCACAATGCCCCCCTCAAGATCACCAAGCTTAAACATCGCCGTACCCACATTGTGATGCCCTAAATAAGAATGCGGCAAAGCTTTGGCCACAAGTCGATACTGTTCAAGGGCCGACCCGGGATCCTTAATGTCTTCTAACAACATCAAGGCGTATCTATCACGCAATATCCAATCGTTGCTGTCCTGCTCAATTGCACCGCGAAATTGTGCCGCCACTTCCTCAAGAGCATCGGGAGTCAATGAGACTTTCAGGGCTGTCAAATTTTGTTCCATCTCTTTAACCCGCTCGTCGTGGTATAGCTGATTGGTGAACGGTGGTTTCTTGAGAAAGCCGTTGACCACCTCATCAACGATCTTGTGTCGATCCCAATCTGTATAGGCCAGGTGACGGGCACACTCTATTTCAGTCACAAAAGGGCGTCCGGCTCGACAGGGATTACCCAGGCGATTGGGCAAAATCTTGTCGACCTGCTCGAAGACCGTCTTTGCCAGGAGATAATTGCCATGAAAGTTCAGATGCACATGTTCATGAAAAAGCTCCTCGCCGGGGATTGCATGGGGACTGTTCTGATCAAACATTTTGACTGCATCAACCAGGTAGAGACCTTTGGTATTGTCGTTGCGGACAACATCGCGAATGATCTGATTTGTTCGACTATCAGCACGAAACCGAAGCGTGTCCATATCCCGTGCCTGAATATATCTTTCCCGAGCCTTTTCATAGTCGGCAACGGCCCAATAATATTTCCCAAGCCGATACTGCAAGTCAGCGTAGCCATCATCGATCTCGGCAGCAGCTATGCAGGATTCCACTGCCTTACTATAATCTCCAGCCGTCTCGTGGTTTATACCTTCCTGATAAGCGGCCTGCCACCTCTCGCTGTCTGCTGGGGACAAATCAGCGGGATGCAGAGAGCTGAAGGGGGGATTATTTTTGAGATTGCTTCCAACCGTACACAAAATTACTTTCGCTCCGGCTTTGCATCCCACGCGAACAATATCTTCGAGATTCTTTTGAAAATGCCCGTAAACGGTTTGAAGTCTAACATCATTGAGCGGCACCTGCCTGTCCACATTCATCTCCATACCCCGCCAAACTTGCAGTCTGTCCTTATCCGCCCTCATCGATTCCAACAGATTTGTCAGCAACTGGCCCAGTCTCGTACCTTTAATCGCAATCCCGGCGTGAATCAGAGATAAATTGCGAGAAAACGACGAAAAGACCGTACCGGCACCGTAGGGACCTACAACTTCATTGTTGCCTAAGTAAACAACGAACATATCGGGCTGATGCTGAGCGCAATCTTTGGCGACCTCCAGGACCACGTGCGAATTAATTGCCGCCATTGCTATAACAATAACTTCAAAATTGACTTCGGGATACGCCTCTCGCAGCATTACCTTCATAATCCGCCCAAAACTGAATGCAGGATTCGGCACGCCCTGGGTGGCAGATGCGCCCAGCACAAAAATTCGGCAGGTATTGTCGGCCTTGTCCTCGACAAAAGTGAACGGCGTAAATTCGCGAGCAATGTTCTTAGGAAAAAAACGCCATCCGAACCTTGAATTGTCACAACAGACTTCCCTGCCGTCCACCTGACATTTGACTATCGCCTCCGGACGATAGCCATAACCGGCTAACCGCAACCCAAGCTCCAATAGCAGAATCAACAGCGCCGGGACAACGAACACCGCAATAGCGCGAAACATCAATAAACGCCGACCGCTTATTTTCATCGCCTGTGGCTTAATGGCGCCCTTTTGCTTATCCGCGCTCGCAGATCCGGAAGGACTCCGGTCTTCCTTCCGTCTGGGCCGCCCGACTTTCGACCGGCGGGACGTTTCTTTTTTATTGTATGACGACGGTCTTCTACTTTTTTTCTTATTGCCTTTGCGCGACATGTATCGTATCTTTCCTGCCCGGTTTCTCGATGGAGGTGGTATATCCGTTCAATTTAATCACACGAGCGCATTCGATGGCAGCCATTCTGAAATTTCGTAAATTCAGTTTTTCTCAATGCTCAGAACATTTGATATACATCTCTTGGTAACTCTGCTGAGCTTGCAGACAAAACGAGATTAGCAAATCAACTGTAACCTGTCAACCGGTTATCGTTTCTGACGGGGGCACGCAGGCTTAAACGCCATATCTGCGAGACATCCAGACCAATCGAAATGGTGTGGGCGAGCGTCAAGGTGTGCGACGACGACTTGACTGTCATCGACGAATTACAAAAACAATCGGGGCCTACACCGAATTGATCAGTGTAGGCCCCGGAGTAATACAAATACTATCGCCAATCCCGCGAAAGCGGGAGACCATTTAGCCTTTCACTTTAATCGCTAAGCAGTTCTATTTCGGCGATCTGCATACTATTCGAAGATCCCGAGTCTCGAATGTCCAGGAATAGAATTTGATAATTCTCGTATGCTACGTCATTATCAAACGTAATCGGTGTTGCGTTCATTGTGAAGCGCTCACATGCAACTTCCTGGTCGAAATCGACGATATCGCCACAGGCGATCAACTCGTATGGCCCATCAATGCCATTATTAGAACCATAGAGCGCATATGCAACCGGATCACGCTCTGGAGAGTCATTTGCCGTGGTGAAAGTCAATCCTGTAACAACAGTAGCGCCATTCAATGGTGTAATCCTGATACCGGTGGGTTCGTCCTCACCTTTGAAGTGCAGGAACTTCGTGCCGGTGTTGTCATCGATAGCCAGGTTCGGTGTTTCGCCACCAGGCCAACCGAAATCATCGCCATCCATAAGTCCATCGTTGGGAACGCCCTGTACGATATCACCAATCGCCGTTACATCAGTCATACCAATAATGGGCTCGACGACACGGACGTCGGAAACGGTGATTGCACCGGCACCACCGGCTTCTCCATCACCTACGCCAATGTACAGCTTCGCGGCTGCGGTCGGATCCACGCCGACGAATTCGTCCAGCGAAATCGCCCACGGCCTGTTCACAGTAATCTGTGTGGCCGCAGCATACGGATGAGCTACAACAGCAACGTTACCGGCAGCATCTTCGAGCGCCACGTAAATCGGATCGGCGGTGTTGCCGCTGGCTGAGTCAATATCTTCAGAGACAATAACACCATCCGCGTCACCTTGAATATCCACATTGTCGAACGTGTACGTGCGGTTCTCACCGTCTTGATGTGAAGTCACAAACAGACCGATAAGGACCGTATCCGGGAACGCGACGTCCATGGGATTCGTATGAGCGCCGTCCGGTGATGCATCAGAGAATAGATCCCATGTCTCACCATCGGCAGAAGCGTAAGCTGCAATTGCATTACCTTCGCGGGTTAGTTTTAGCCAATAAGGCGGTTCTGCAATAACATCACCATGGAAGCTGGTGGAGGTACCGGAGCCCGTCTCTGAACGGCCCTGGAAGGCAATACCGCCGCCTTCGCCACCTGTCATTCCCATCAGCATTTGCGCGGAGGTCGGATCAGTCGACTCACGGATCATTACGCCACCCTTGGCCCAGGTATTCGAGCCGGTGCCGTTACTGACTACGCGTGCCGAAATCTCACCGTCGCCGGTCAGACTCATATACACGTAATGGAACGCATCGGTGCCGCCCCAGATGTCGGCGCCTTCACCGGTGATCTCATAGGTACCGGTTGCTTCATCGATGCTGAGATTGCTACCCATACCCTGGAAGCTTAAGGTTATGTCCGAAACAACGCCTTCGGCCGTCAGGTCACCAGCGGCATCCAAAGCCAGCTCAGAAACATAAGGCTCAGCAGTGTTGTCATAACTCAGCGTTTGCGATCCGTCCAGCAGTGAAATGTATTTTTCCGTGGATAAGCTCCAGACCGGACCGGCAATCGTACCACCGGGTGTAAACTCATCGACTGCCCAGTAGTAGGTCGAAAACAGTTCCAGCTCGCCGGCAGCGTACGATGCAGTCATCAATTTGCCTTTGAACGTACTCGGGTCGCGTGCTGCTACAAGCGCTTCGTCGGCGCCGAAGTATACATCATTAATGATAGTATTCTTGCCGGTCGTCCAACGCAGCGTAACTGGGGATGGTACGTTCTCGGCAGCGTCCGCCGGGATCGGGAAATGGGCCTCAAGAGGTAACGTTGTGAAGCTCCATGTGTTACCCTCTTTTACACTATCATCCGGCTGGACTTGATCGACTCGCCAGGTGTAGGCCGTACCCGGGGCCAGGTCTGCCGCTACGAAGGTCTGATCTGTCTCAGCAAGCAATTCCCCGTCCAGATATACGACGCTAGAGACTGCCTCGTAACCTGATCCCCACTCTAACGTCACAGCATCGACATCCACTGCGCCGTCTGCCGGGACCGGGTTCTGAGCTTTCCTCAGGCTTTCAGGGATTGCGGCCGGTGACACAAAAGCGCCGCCAAGGATTGCCCTGTCCGGGCTGTCAGGACCTTGCCAGGCCACTGAACAGTTGTCTCCACCGCCGCCTTCTTTGTACAGCGCCGCGATGTAGTATTTCCCGCCGGCTTCGAGAGCGACAGGCTCTGACATCTGCTCTGGCATACTGTCGAAATCGTCTATGCCGGTCCAACTATTGTGACCGCAGATCTGCAGAGCGTTGGCCGGATCGTCGTCGGTGCTCAAAAAGAGCGCACAGCCGTCGTCAGCAGCAATCCAGAACGTGTAGTCACCCGAAGTCGCCGGATTGAGATAACCGCTTAACCGGCTGCCGAAGTTGTCGGCAAAATCGGTTACCTTCATATCCGTGATCAAAGCGGCCCATGAAGGATTATCCGGGTAAGCAGCGTTGCCCGTAAGGTCACTGACGGCCGTTCCGCCAATATTTTCCCAGACCTCCTGCAAAACCTGGCCGTTGGCATTGACCACCAGGCCAAACACCAGCACAAAAGATGTTAAAAGAAATAATTTCTTACACATAATCTTTCTCCTTTTTTCTTACTTTAATAAAAGAAGCGTAAACATTTGTTTTAGCAACAAGCCAAAACACTCATAGTTTGTGACAGGCATAAACCTTCCGCGCCTGTTTGTGCCTGCCTCAAACGACTTTCAAACAAGCGACATTCAATCTTCACCAAACTGTGTACTTGTCAGAAAAAACTCTGTTATCGGACCTGACTTTTCTCCTCTTCCACGTGGAAGCCGTGTTTGAGTTGTAAGTTGACTTGACTTGCAGATACACTAAGTACAAATCACAAACCTCACTCCAACTCTGTCCCTCCACCTAATACGCCTTAGGTGGTTGCCCAGGAACTATGGATACTTTTACACGCCAGTAAGCCAAAATCCAGAAGAGCACCTGACTTCACCTATATATTTGTACCAAACTATCCCTATATCCGTCAAGAAAAATGTCAAAAAATATGCCATAATTTCGAATAAATTCTTCAAAAATACACAAATTCAGCAATTACAGGCTCTTAAAATGCTCTACAAAGAAATATTTATCCAAAATTCGGTTTTCAGCTAATTATTTTTTTGCTTCACAAGGCCACTTTTTACCTCAACAAACTATCAATAGTTACTCGGTTTTATTCGATTCTGCGCTGCTTTCGGTGTTATCATCATCGGTTTGACTATCTGTATCTGTATTTTCCGGAGTTTGCTCAGGTGCGGCCTGCTCGGACTCTTCCGATGTTTTTAATTCTGGTTGCGGAGAATCCTCAGCCGCTTTTTCCTGTGGTTCATCTGTGGATACGGCCACAGGCTGTTGGCCTTGCTGGTCGTCTGACTGGTCCGGTTCGGTATCAGTGGTTTCGCTTTCGTCAGGAGTCTCTTTTTGTTTTCTAATCAGGGCCACATCTGCATTGGAAAGAACTCTCTCAGGACCTGATGGGGCCCGTTGCCGGCCGGTCTCGGATTCCTGCTGCTCCTCGGCAGCCCACTTAACCCTTCGCAAACTCAAACCGATTTTACGGGCGTCAGTATCAACCTTTAGAATCTTTACTTCAACTTCGTCGCCCACTTTAACAATATCCTGAGGCTTATCAATCTTGTGGTCGGCGAGTTCCGAAATATGCAAGAGCCCCTCTAATTCCTCTTCGAGTTCAACGAATGCGCCGAAATTAGTAAGCTTTGCCACCTTGCCTTTGATAATATGTCCGGGAATGTATTTATCGGGGATAGCATGTATCCAGGGATCTTCTGTCATTTGTTTTATGCCCAGGGAGACCCGCCGTTTTTCTTCATTTACATCCAGAACAATACATTTAATTTCCTGCCCCTTATGCAGGGCTTCACCGGGATGGCTGTGCTTTCTTGTCCAGCTTAAATCCGAAATGTGTATCATACCGTCGATTCCCGGCTCTACCTCCACGAAAGCGCCGAAATTGGTCAAACTACGTACTTTTGCGCCAACAATCGCACCGGTCGGATATTTCTGAGAAGCTATCGCCCATGGATTGGTTTGAGTCTGCTTGAGCCCCAGCGAGATTTCCTGCTTTTCCTTGTTGACACTCAGCACAACGACCTCTATTTCGTCACCGAGATTCACAAGCTCGCTCGGATGCGCAAGGCGCTTGGTCCAGCTCATCTCGCTGATATGCACAAGACCCTCAATACCATCTTCAAGCCGCATGAAAACACCATAGCTCATTACATTTACAACTTTGCCCTTGACCGTTGCCCCGACAGGATAACGCTGTTCGACATCTTTCCAGGGGCTGGATGTCTTCTGCTTGAAGCCCAGCGAAATCTTCTCGTGCTCTTTATCGACACCGACAACAACGCATTCGATCTCCTGGTCAAGCTCAACAATTTCCGATGGATGCGATATTCTGCCCCAGCTCAAATCGGAAATGTGCAGCAGGCCGTCCAGGCCTCCCAAATCCACGAACACACCGAAGTCGGCGATGTTTTTCACAATACCCTTTCGCAATTGTCCGACCTCGATTTCCGACAGGATTTTCTCCTTGCTGCTCCGGCGTTCCTCTTCTATGAGTTTGCGCCTGGATATAACAATGTTTCTGCCTTCTATGTCTATCTTGAGAATCTTGCAATCCACTTCTTTGCCGATGAACCTGCTGATATCGCCCGGCTTCCTGATATCCACCTGAGATGCCGGCAAAAACACAGGCACTCCAATATCCACGAGCAGACCGCCTTTGATCCGTCTTATGACCTTGCCCTTAACGACATCTCCCTCTTCTTTCGTATCGAGAATTGTTTTCCAGCCTCTCATGAGGTCGGCTTTGCGTTTGTTCAACAGAATAAGGCCGCTTTCAGAGTCGGTATCTTCAAGCAGAACTTCGATCTCTTTGCCCGGCTCTATCTCGTCGGGACTGTCAAATTCAATCGCATCGACTATCCCTTCGCTTTTCAGGCCTACCTCCACAATAACGTCATTTCCTATCCGCGATACAATAGTTCCTTTAAGAATGGTACCCGGCAGACGTAAATCCACCTTTGTTTGCAGAGCTTGTTCCAGGAACGCAGTTTCCTGCTCACCGAACATTTCGTTGACCTGCTGCTCGAGTTTCTCTTGTGTCAGACCTAACTTGTTAACTATATTTCTATCTACCATCGAATTAAATCCCTCTGTGGAGCTTGTGTTCACTACTTATCGGCGCCCCACATTTACGCCCATAAGCTTCTGTGCAACATTGCACAAATACTATTTTTGGGTTAATCATTAAAAAAAGCCATTTGCCCACGCAGCAAATGCAACTTACATTACAGCAACATTTTACCAATCTGACGTTTTTAACAGATAGTAATAGTTTTTTCAAGAACCTCTTTTTGTTTTTTTTTGTGAAAAGCTTTACTTTGCTCGCTTTAGTGCTAAATAACTTCCAGATTCTTCACAAACTCGTTTATGATCCAGTCAGGGGTTGAAGCACCTGCTGTAACGCCGGCCGATTTCTTGCCGGAAAGCACACTTTTATCAAGCTCATTCCAGTTTTGGAGGTGATATGTTTCTTTATTTACTTTTTTGCACAACTCGGCCAGCCTGCTCGTATTGGCGCTTTCCAGGCCCCCGAGAACAAACATTATATCCACCTGCCTGCACAACTGTACCGCCGATTCCTGTCTTTTTATTGCCTCTCTGCATAAAGTATTAATCACTTTCAACTCGCTGAAGGTGCCGCTTGCCATAGCGCCCAGCATCCTGCCGAAGTGGTCAGGACTTTGCGTCGTCTGGCAAACAACGCCCAGCTTGGCATTCTGGGGCAGCTTATGAAGGTCCGACTCGTCGTTAATGACGATAACATCTTTGGCACAGCCCACAACCGCCTGGACCTCGGGATGATTCTCCTCGCCGATGATCACGACTTGATAACCATCCCTTTCGAGTTCGCCGGCTATGTGCTGGACCCTCTTAACCAATATGCACGTGGCATCGACAATGTTGAGTCCTTTGTCTTTAAGCCTCGCTATCTGTTTGGGAGCGGCTCCGTGAGAGCGTATAAGAACCGTGCCCGAGTGAATATCCTGTACTTTACTTACGGTTTTCAAACCGCTATTTGCCAGCCGATCCACCACATCTTTATTATGAATGATAGGGCCAAAACTATAAACATCATTTTCTTTTACCAGAATCTTTTCAGCGACACTGATAGCGTTTCTAACGCCGTGACAAAATCCGCACTTTTCTGCAACTGAGACTTTCATAAAAACATATTCAAATATCAAATCTTAAGGCCGTTCAAAATTATATCTACCCTTCCCAAAATTACTCTGATCAGGATTATTTAAGGATGGAATTTTATACTAAATTGCCGATATAATCTACTAAAACTTTCTTACCCGGTAAGAAGCAGTCAAAAAGCTGTTGATATTTTGTAAAGATTATTCTTGACGGTTATACACGAATCGGTTTAATTTGTAGGCGAGGGTCGAGAAAATAAAGTTTGTTAGGTTGTAAAGGCCTATTATCAAATGGCTTGTGTATTTTAGGGATGGTAAAAATATCTTAATCATCTTGGAAAGGAATAAATGATGCGAACTGTCAAACTTTCAGTTATTTTTAGTTTATGTGCCTGTGTTTTACTCGTTAATGGCTGCGGCTCGGAGTTGCAGGACCTGCGAATCCAGAACAATACACAGCAAAAGCTCATAGACCAACTTCAGGCCGAGCTGGCTGCTAATACATTGCGACTCGAGCAGATGAAGAAACAACTCGCCGCTGCTCAGCAAACCGATAGTATCGAAGTCGAGTCGCTGCAGCAGCAAATTGCAGCACTCGAGGAAGACCTTGCCAAAAAGAAAGAACTGATTGCTTCGATGCAGCAAAGGCTGCTTTTGGGCGGAGCGGCATTGCCTGTGGAACTCAGCACTTTGCTGGAAGACTTTGCCAAACAGCACGACATGGTCGATTACGATGCGAGTCGGGGCATAGTAAAATTCAAGAGCGACCTTCTTTTCGACAAGGGTAGTGATAATGTGGCGGCATCGGCAATTGAGGCGGTAAAATCGCTTACTGCAATTCTCAACTCCGAACAAGGCAAGAAATTCGATGTAATAATTGCCGGGCACACAGATGATATTCCTATTCAAAAGCCTGAGACACGAGCAAAACATCCGACCAACTGGCACTTATCGGCACATAGAGCAATAGCCGTGCTGAATGTTATGGAAAGTAATAATATCGAATCGAAGCGTCTGAGCGCACGAGGTTTTGGTGAATATAGACCGATTGCGGAAAATCAGCCCGGCAAAAAGGGCAATCCGCAAAACAGACGAGTGGAAATTTATATTGTAGCTGAGGGAGTATAATATTGAATTTGCGATTGCCACTTGCCGATTGCCGATTTCAAATCGCAAATCGAAAATCGAAAACTTCTTTTGAATGACAGAGCGCACTTTAATCATTATCAAGCCGGATGGTATACAGCGGCATTTGGCTGGCCAGATCATCTCGCGGCTTGAAAGAAAAGGCCTGAAACTCGTCGCGGCAAAATTTATGCAAATCCCTGCCGAACTGGCCCGTCAACATTATGCCGCCCATCAGGATCAGCCGTTTTTTGACCCGGCAGTGAAGTTTATGACATCGGCACCTTCGCTTTTAATGATATGGGAAGCTGACGGCTGCGTAGATATGGCTCGCAAAATGATCGGCAGCACCTTCGGATATGAAGCCCAGCCGGGCACTATTCGCGGAGACTTCGGCTGCTCCCAAAGATATAACCTCATTCACGGATCGGACAGCCCGGAATCGGCTCTGAACGAAATCATGCTGTTCTTCGAACCCGATGAAATAGTCGATTATGAGCTGTCGGATGCTCCGTGGCTCTACAGCAAAAGAATTAGTCCGAAAAAGTAAGGCTTTACCGGCCTTTATTTATAGAAGATTCCAGCCAGGGTCTCGGGAGCCTGACAAAAGCAATCCACGCAATAGCTTAAAAGCTATATGAAATTAGGAAAAAACGCTTTTTGCTTGAATAAGTTTCGTTTTTATAGTAAAATAGATATTTATAAATTAATACTCTACTGGAGGTGGATATTAGGATGAAAAAGCTGGTTTGTGCCCTCATATGGCTGTTGCCGGTTTTCGCGTCTCAGGCGATAACAATCACTGTCGACGATAATGGACCTGCGGACTTCGATAATATCCAGGAAGCAATCAGATCATCCGAAAACGGTGATACGATTGTTGTCAAACCCGGCACTTACAACCAGAGCTTTTCTTTCGACAACAAGTCTGTTACGCTTATGAGCGAAAATCCCAATGACCTGG
>CAYTNN010000048.1:0-2166 GCA_964439135.1 uncultured Pirellulales bacterium | reverse complement strand
ATAAGTTCCAACGACGGCTATGGGATATACTATTGTGACGGGCCGATAGAATACAATACTATATCGGAAAACAAAGGCGGTATAACTTATTGTAACGGACCAATAATCGGCAACACTATTACGAAAAACTTCGACATGAGTTCAAACAACAGCGGCGGCGGTCTGTATTTCTGCAAGGGTCCGATTACCGGCAACAAAATTACCGAAAATTTTGCATGGAACAGAGGTGGTGCATGCTACCAATGTTCAGGTAACATCACGGGCAACAAGATCATTGGAAATACGAGCGGGATTGCGGGCGGTGCGTTGAGTAATTGCCGCGGCAGAATCACCAATAACATTATTGCCGGCAACAAGTCCAAAAACGGCGGCGGCTTATTCGGTTGTTCCCAAATATACAACAATACCATTGTGGGCAACATCGCCGAAGAGAACGGTGCAGCTATAAGCCAGTCCCCGGGTTATATCAGAAACAATATAATAGCTTTTAACAGTGCAAACCTCATCGGCGGGATTAATGGACAAGGTACGAGTTCTTACAATGCGTTCTGCTCGAATGAAGGCGGAAACTTCGGTGGCGGCGTATCGAACGGCCCGGGTGATATTATCATTAACGACCCGCTTTTTGCCAGTAACGGTTACTGGGACAACAACCAAACGCCCGATGAAAGCGACGACTTCTGGGTCGATGGAGACTACCACGTCACATCTCAAGCCGGCAGATGGAGCCCCGTTGACAAAAGCTGGATTAGCGACAGTCTCACCAGCCCCTGCATAGATGCCGGCGGTGAACCTAATGACCCTAATTCAGACTGGACGGCGGAATTGTGGCCGCACGGCAAACGCATCAATATCGGTGCTTATGGCGGAACGAACCAGGCAAGTATGTCGATGTCGGATGCCGGTAATATTGCCGACCTGAATCCGGATGTGAACGATGCCAACGACTGGGTGGATTACAACGATATGTTACTGTTGGCGGACAAGTGGTTATCCAATGAAGTCCCATTAGCCGAAGACCTGGACAGGAATGGAATAGTAGATTTCGCAGATTATGCGATTCTTGTATACAACTGGGACCCGAAGATATTCCCCCCGCAGCCGCCGGATCCCAATCCTATGACATGGCAGAGCCCACCTTACGCAACTTCAAGAACTGCAATTGAAATGGCAGCAACAATCGCCACTTCATCCGACGACAGCAGTGTGGAGTACTATTTTGAATGTATTTCTCTCGGCGGGCATGACAGCGGCTGGCAGGAGGAATCGAATTATACAGATACCGGCTTAACTGCCGGCACGGAATACTCCTACATGGTCAAAGCTCGCAACACAGCCAATCTCGCCGAAACCGCTTCCTCAGAACTGAGTTCGGCAACCACCTTTCCTGAGGATACCACACCTCCGAGTCCTAATCCGGCGACGTGGCAAAGTGCGCCTTATGTCTCTTCAGCCGATTCAATTCGTATGGTAGCTACAACAGCATCCGATGAAAACGGTGTAGAGTATTATTTCGCCTGTACCTCAAATCCGGCATATAACAGCAACTGGCAGGATAATTCCGTCTACCAGCTAACTTCTCTGCCGAAGGGCACATACAGCTTCGTTGTAAAAGTTCGGGACAAATCACCCAATCAAAATACGACCAGCGATTCGGTACAGGTCACCGTCGATCTCCAGCCTCCAACGCCTGATCCCATGCGTTGGGCTCCTGGCGGCGAACCTCACGAAGTCTCTGGCGGCGGCGGAACCTTCGATTACTGGGCCGAGATGACTGCGGCGGAAGCTACAGATCCCGGCGGTAACGTGCAGTATTTCTTCGAGTGTACTTCCAGGTCCGGCTTCAACAGCACCTGGCAAAGCTCAAGCACATACAGAGTAAAAATCGGAAGAAGCAGACAAGGTCAGACTTTCCGTGTCAAAGCACGTGACATCTACGGCAACCAGACCGCCCCGTCGCCCGAGCTGCCGGCCATTTAAATACAAAACAAAACGAACAAGCTGGACTGTCACGATGATTGTTCTGGTATTTGCACTTGCGGATTAATCCGGCTCCGGCGGCAAGCCCGAATCGATTTAGCAACTTATACCAATTGTGATTAAAATCTGCGCCTCTGTCATCTCGACCGGAGGGCCGCGGAGCGGCCTGAAGTGGAGAGATCTGGC
>CAYTNN010000047.1:16840-24665 GCA_964439135.1 uncultured Pirellulales bacterium | reverse complement strand
AAACAAACCCAATTCAAAGCCAAACAAAGCCAATATGCCGGCCTTCGGCCGGAAACTCTAAGCACTCCATAGAGAGTCCATATGACGAAGCTCTAAATTCTAAATAAGACGAATGGAGCCAAATGACAGAGCCCGAAGCATATATTAAATATCCCGGTTCCTTCGACGATGAGATAGAGGCGGCGAAGGCCTATGACGAGGTGGCACGAAAATATTTCAGGAAATTCACGGTATTGAATTTCAAGTAAGACAGGATGTATTGGATATAGAGGACCCCCGGATAAATCCGGGGGCTGAATAGGTTTTGGATTTAGAATTTGTTTCGCGTCTGCTCGGCTTTTGTGGCTTCTTTTAGGATCTTTTTCTCTTTGGCGTTCAGGCTCTGGATGCCGGAGTTGTGGACTTTTTCGAGAATGCGATCCAGCTCGACCTGCAGGTTACGCTGTGCGGCCATTTGCTTTTCCCATTGCCCGGACTGGAGCTTGAACTTGAACTTGTCACGCCAGGACTGTGAAAATACATAAGCAGCCCCTGCCGCCATACCAGCCAGATGCGCTGCGTTTCCGCCGGCGTTATCTGCTTTGGTTACTACCAGCAGGAAGTATAGGGCTGTGAAACCGACTGCCGCTATCCTTATCGGAACGGGGAATATGAAAATGAACACAACAAAGTGCGGAAAAAGGATCGCACAGGCGGCTAACATGCCGAGGATTGCGCCCGAAGCGCCGATCATCGGGCCGGCAGGCAGGAATTTGACCGCGACGAGGAAAAAATAGAATAAGGCCCCGGCGACGCCACAACCGAGATAAAACGGCAGGAATCTTCTGCTGCCCCAGTGACGCTCCAGCGTTGGGCCCAGGAAGAACAAGCCAAGCATATTAAAAAAGATGTGCAACATAAAATTCGGATCGTGCAGGAACTGGTAGCTTATCAATCTCCAGACCTGCAGGGCCTGCGGCCAACGCGGATCAAGCTGAAACCAGTTGTAGATGAAAACACCGAGAGGTTTTATCATTATCCCAGCCAGAAAGATGCCTACGTTGATGATCAGCAGCCACTTGACTACGGGCGTGATTTTTGGCCAGTTCATCCGCATCTGGGGTGCATACCGGAAGTGCGACTCGTTTGACTTAAAATCCGCCTGAGTATAATCTCTGTCGTAAAGTCCCATATTGATATTCTTGTTTATTTCTCTGTTAGTAAAAAATAATTTATGTACTACTTTGTACCGTCGGGTGATAAATTTTTTATAAACCCCCGGATAAATCCGGGAGCTAAATATTGAGCTACGACGGCTCCTGCCTCTATAATATCGTCAATTTGGGTAAATGTTCAGAAAAAAAAGACTCAAAACTTGATAGGCTTGACTTTCATCGCCTTAAATACCGCCATTAAAATCACGCCGAGAGCTACCATAGCAATCCCGATATTTTGCGATATTGTCAGGCCGTCAAATTCAAATGGATTATCATCTCGCAGATATTCCATGAGAAAGCGGGTGATTCCGTAGACAATGAACATCAAAGCGAACGTGTAGCCGGGTTTTGTGAAAAACTTGCTGGAACTGCCGGAAAGCTCCGCTTTTTTACTCCTTCGCCACAACAAATACAGCATTAGGCACCAAAAAGCGGCAATTCCGGACGAATACAACTGTGTCGGATGGACCGGCAAACATTTGTATTTGCCTTCGGTGACCTCGATTTTCTGCTTTACGGTTAGATCATCGTAGTGTTTCGTGTACCACTTCCCATTTACGCCAAGATAGTCCATGTATTGTTCTTTAGGCAGGACCAGGTGCGGTTGCTGCCGGTTTCTTTCCGGATCAGGGTTTATCTGGCTGTTGTAAGCGAATGAGTTATAGGGGAAACGGACGCCCCAGGGCAGTTCCGTGGGTTTGCCATAGCAGCAGCCATTGAGAAAGCAGCCGATTCGACCAAAAACAAGCGCCAGCATCAGGCCTATGGCGAGTACATCAAGATAGCGACGGATGGGTAGCTTATGATACCGCAGATAGAATACAATAACTATAATGGCGGCAACCACGCCGCCCGCAAGCTCCAGGCCGCCCTGCCAGATTGCAAAAACCTCAAGAGGACTCGAACGGAACTTGTCGAAATAGTGGACCACGAAGAACAGGCGGGCTCCGACTACCCCGCCCACCAGTGAATATAGCGCGGCGTTTGTAATATGCTGCGGATTGAACGTGAAGTCCCGGCTGAGGCGCGTAATCAGCCAGACACAGGAAAGAAAGCCGATGACCATCATCAGGCCGTAGCTTTTTACAGTCAGGTGAACGAACGGAATTTCGAACAGATCAGGATACATAAACTATTTTCGATTTTTGTTAATCACTGTGTTTTCGGTCGCGGCGGAGTTCGGTTTGGTGACCTGAAAAACTGCCATCAAAACCACGCCGAGTATGACCAGATAAATGCTCAGGTTCTGAGAAACCGTCCCGCCCTTGTAAACCGCCCACCAAGCGTACTCAAACGGATTGTCATCGCGGATGTATTCTATCAGGAACCGGGCAATGCCGTAAAGTATGAATGCCAGGGCAAAGGTTTGGCCGGACCGGGCTAAAAGCTTCCTCGCGTTCCTGGAATCGGCGGCTCTTTGGGACCTTCGCCAGAAAAGGTAAAGCAACAGACATATAAGAGCGGCATTGGCAGATGAATACAATTGGGTTGGATGAATACGAAGGCATTGATATTTGCCTTTGGTTACCTCGAATTTCTGCTGTTCGGTTAATTCATCGAAGGATTTCGGGTACAACCTTCCATTTGTATCGACAAAGCTTGAATATTCGTCATGCGGCAATTTCAACCGGGGATCAGGTCGGTTTCTTTCCGGATTTGCGTTAATCTGGCTAAAGTAGGCGAATGAGTCATACGGGAAACGGACAGCCCAGGGTAATTCAGATGGTTTGCCGAAGCAGCAGCCATTCAGAAAACAGCCCATTCTGCCGAATGATAGTCCCAGCATCATGGCGATTGCTACAATATCGAGATACGGCCGGATTGGAAGCTTATGATGCCGCGAATAAAGAACAATGACAGGGATGGCGAAAATCACGCCGCCGTAAAACTCCAAACCGCCATGCCAGACGGCAAAAACTGACACCCAGGACCTCTGCAACTCATCGAAATGGTGGACGACGAAAAATACACGTGCCCCCACCACTCCGGCGATCAGGCAATACAAGGCAAGATTTGTAATTAATTGGGGATTGGATGAGATTTTACGGCCCAGCTTTCCCAATAGGAAAAATCCCAGGAGAAAACCGATAACCATCATCAGGCCGAAGCTTCTTACGGTCAAGTGGATAAAAGGTATCTCGAAAAGTTCAGGATGCATTAATTATTTTCGAATTTCGAATTTCGATTGTCGATTTTTCATTTCAGCAGCCGTAAATCAGCTTGTATGTGCGTTTCTCGGCAAAGCTATTTAATAATTTTGTTATTCTCGTCGAGAACGGCGACTTTCGGCTTGAATTCTTTTGCTTCTTCGGGCGTAAGAAAACCGAAGCTGAGAATGATAACGATGTCTTTTTTCTGAATCAACTGGGCTGCTGCGCCAAGAATTACGATTTGACCGGAACCAGCCTCCGCAGGAACGACGTAGGTCTCCAGCCTGTTGCCATTGTTCAAATCAGCGATCAGAACAGACTCGTAAGGCAAAATGCCAGCCGCTTCCATCAACGCCGTATCAATCGCTATACTGCCGGGGTAGTGCAGCTTTGTCTCGGTTACTCTTGCACGATGCAACTTGCTTTTTAATATCTTTACAAACATATCAATAACTCGCAATATGATTTATCACTTATCTGCGATCATTCGGACACATTATACACGGCTATTTGCCTGCGTCCACCAGAATATTGTCGATAAGCCGAGCCGGGCCGAGTCTGACTGCCACGGCAGCGAGGACTTTGCCGGCTATTTTTTCGGTACTTTCAAGCGTTTCGGCATCGACAACGCTGACGTATTCGATCTGACCCGATGGAATCCGCTGCAATATTTTTTGCATTTCGGCGATGATTTGGTGCGTTTCCGTTGTGCCGGTTTCGATTAACCGGCGGCATGTTTGAAGTGATTTATAAATATTTGCCGCATCTTTTTTTTGCTGGGCGGTCAGGTATTGATTCCTGCTGCTGACGGCCAGACCGTTCGGCTCACGGACCGTGGGGCAGATGACAATCTCAAGCGGCATATTCAAGTCGGCGACCATTCTCTTTATTACAATTGCCTGCTGGCCGTCCTTCCAGCCGAAATAGGCGGCGTCGGGAGCGACGATATTGAACAGCTTGGCACAGACCGTCGTGACTCCGCGAAAATGTCCAGGCCGGGACCGGCCGCATAACGGCTCGGTCAGTTTCTCGACGGTTACCCATGTGACATTTTCCGTCGGATACATTTGCTCAGGTTCCGGGGCAAAAACCACGTCAATGCGTGCTTTCCTGCAAATCTTCAGGTCGGCCTCCAGAGGGCGAGGGTATTTTTCAAAATCTTCGCCCGGCCCGAACTGCGTGGGATTAACAAAAATGCTCACTACGACAAAGTCACAGTCTTTAACCGCCGCCTCGATAAGCGAAATGTGTCCCACGTGAAGCGAGCCCATAGTCGGCACAAGGCCGATTTTACTGCCTTTGCTCCGAGCGTTACTCATCAGGCCTCTAACCTCTTCAATTGTTTTTGCTACTTCCATCTTTAGAATCCCTGTCGGATTTGTCATTGCAAGAACCACGAAGCAGGCCGTGGCAATCTCACCTTCTACATTGTAGATTGCTTCGTGCCACCTGCAATGACGAAATGGCCGGTGGTGTAATATTTTATTTGTTTTGCCACCGAATCGGCGTCCGTGCTTTGCGATGTTGATATTCGGATTACAGGGCAGGATTTCCACTGCTCGAACAATTGCTCGTAATCGGAATCGAGCTTCTGGAGAAACTGCAGTTCGATCTGCTGCTCGTAAGGACGATTCCGGCTGTGGATGCGTTCAAGGCAATTTTGTGCCGGATCGTGCATATAAATAACCAGCGCCGGAGTCGCGGCTTGCGCGGCGAACGGAGGATAGATTTCTTCGTATAAAGCGAGTTGCTGCGCATCGAGCAGCCGCCTGGCGTAGATCAGCTCTTTGTCGAAAACGTAATCACTGATACAAATTCTTCCACTTTCCAGCCTGTTCGGATCCAACTGCACGGCCCTGCTGGTCAGGAAGTACAACTGTGAATCCAGCGCCAGCTCTTTTTTGCCGGCATAGACATCCGGCAGAAAAGGATTCTCATCGTAAGGTTCGAGCAGTATCTCACAGCCAAAGCGAGCCGCCAGTTTTTTTGCTAACGTGGTTTTTCCGACGCCGATATTGCCGGCAATGCTTACAAGCTGCGGCTTATCGGGATCGAGAGCAAAATCGCAGCCGTTCAATCGTGCATTCAATTCGTTGAATGAGATTTTCATGGTGGGGTGAATCAGTTCGCCGTTAAGCTGACAGAGGCCTTTGAGCACGAACGAGCGCAGGTGCATCTGCGGATGCGGGACGGTCAAATCGGGGCTTTCCAGAATTTCTTCGCCGAACAGCAATAAGTCCAGGTCAATCGTCCTCGGCCACCAATGTCCGCGCCGTGCCCTGCCGAGCCCGTTTTCGATATCGGTCAGCGTCTTATGCAAATCCGCCGCACTCAGCGTCGTCTTGAGTTCAGCGACCGCGTTGAGGAATTTGGACTGCTCGCTTGACGACAGCGCAACCGTCTCGATAATGTCACTGACTCGGCATAGCTGAACCTGCTCGGCGCCGGTGATCATTTTGAGGGCCTCGTCAACGTAGCTCTCTCGATCTCCTAAATTGCTGCCGAGTCCGATATATACCGTTGTTTCTGCCATCAGGAAATCGCCTTGATTCGATCAAGCGCCTCTTTCACGTTTTCAGGCCGGCCGAATGCCGTCAGTCTGACATAGCCCTCCCCTGCCGAGCCGAAACCGGCACCGGGAGTAGTCACCACGTGTGCCTTGTTCAGCAGCTTATCGAAGAATTCCCATGAGCCTATGCCCTCGGGCGTTTTGAGCCAGATATACGGGGCATTAACGCCGCCGTAAACGGTATAGCCGATCTTGCCGAGCGTCTCGCGGATGAGCTTTGCGTTACTCATATAAATATCGATGGTCTCCTTGACCTGTTTTTTGCCGTCTTCGGTATAAATCGCCGCGGCCCCTGCCTGGGTGACATACGAGACGCCGTTGAACTTCGTGCAGTGCCGGCGTTTCCATATCGGGCCGACCTCGACCGCCCTGCCGTCTTTTGTGTAAGCTTTCAACTGCTTCGGCACAATGGTAAACGCGCACCGCACACCGGTAAAGCCCGCCGTTTTCGAAAAGCTGCGAAACTCGATAGCGACATCTTTCGCCCCATCTACCTCGTAGATCGAGTGCGGGATATCCGGCTCGGAGATAAACGCCTCGTAAGCGGCGTCGTAAAGAATGATCGCCTTATTCCGGCGGGCGTAATCGACCCATTCGGCAAGCTGCTGTTTCGTAGCTACCCCACCGGTCGGATTGTTCGGGAAGCACAGATAAATTAAATCCACCTTCTTGGCGGGCGGCTCCGGCACAAAATCATTTTCTTCGGTGCAGGGCATATACACAATCCCATCGTACCGGCCCTTCTCGGCCGCGGCGCCGGTCCTGCCGGCCATTACGTTCGTATCTACGTACACCGGGTAAACCGGATCTGAAACGGCCACAACGTTGTCCAGCCCGAAGATTTCCTGCATATTGCCGGTATCGCACTTGGCCCCGTCGCTGACGATTATTTCGTCGATATCGATTTCGACGCCGCGGACCTTGTACTCGTTGTCGCTGATTGCTTCTCTTAAAAATTCATAACCAACGCCGCCATCGTCGTAACCTCGGAACGTCTCGGTCCGGGCCATTTCATCGACAGCTTTTTTCATCGCGGCCGTTACCGCCGGCGCCAAAGGCTGCGTAACATCGCCGATTCCCATACTGATTACCTTCGCATCCGGGTGAGCGGCCTGAAACGCCCTTCTTCTTCGCCCGATCTCCGGAAATAAATACCCCGCCTGCAATTTCAAATAATTCTCGTTAATCCACGTCATTTTAAAACCTCGATATTCAATACGAAACAGAAATGGTGTGCCGTGCACACCCTACCGACTCACCTCTCACTCCTTAGTATACGAAGTGCTATATTCTATTAGCTTATACCTGCCGCGTCAAATCCTTTACCGAAAAACACAACGCATAACGCAGCGGTAGCGGTGGGTGTGCACCGCACACCATCAAATTTATAAGCGACTGGTCAGTTGCTTTTGCCGGGAACGATGGCGAGCCATTTTTGGCCGTCTGAAGAGCCGGCGTATGAGCCAAGGTTTTGGCCGTTTGCGGAATAGTGCCATATATTTTTCTTGCCGGCGATCCAGGCCGAGCGGTCCGAAGGATCCAGCTCGATTGAGTAGCCTCCTTCGCTGATTTCGAAAATCAAATTGCCCTCTGAATCATATTTACGGGTGAAAGTCTCTATTTCTGTTTTTACCAGCTCGTTCAATTCATCGAGGGTCTCCGGCCATTCGTCACCAATGCCCGAAAAGTCCCGCTCTTTTATTATGCCGGTTGTCCATACGCTGCCGTCATACTTGTCTATGCGCACACGTATCGGCGAAAAGTCCAGGTCGATTTTCTTCAGGATGCCGCCGTATAGTGATCTCTTCACTAATCGGTTCTTGCTGCCATATTTTTGACGATGGTTTTGTTCCGCAATCCAGATTGAGCCATCCGGGCTGACGTCAACTGAAAATGCGCCCGTCTTATTG
>CAYTNN010000047.1:0-16740 GCA_964439135.1 uncultured Pirellulales bacterium | reverse complement strand
TTTTCGCACACTACAAAGAAACGACCATCCTCGGATGCTGAGATTTTCGTGCAACCGCTAAAGGTACTTTGAATCTCAAGGCTATGGTACCTTCTGATGAGTTCGCCCTTTGAGTTAAGCAGAGAGACCAAGTCTCCATACGGGGTCGTTGAGTCTTTGTTATCGCTATCACAGTCCTCCAGCACAAGAACCATTGCTCCAGCCTCATTCAGTGTTTCTTCCGAGGCAAGGATCCGCTGAGGACCCGTCATCAGAAATAAAACCGACATTAACAAGTAGGTGAAAGCGTGTTTTACCGTATTTGAATGTTTAGGTGAGGTAAACATCGAATGATCCTCCAAGGAATAAACAGTATTTACGCGTTTTCTCTACGACATACCGAATCCCAAGATCATAACCTCCTCGCATATCAAATCATAGTTTACACAAAACAGCGAAGCTGTGCAAGAATAAAAATGTGTAATTTGACAATATGGGCTAAATAAGAGGAAATCACCTAATAAACAACTTGACGAGATTTTTTTTCGGGCAGATTATCCACTAAAATGGTGTGCAATGTACACCCTACATACTACATACTGCACTTCAACGATGCGGCGGTTAGATCACCGGCAGAGCTTCTGGGCAATCTGGGCTACGTGTTTGCCCTGGAAGCGGGCGATGGCCAGCTCGTTTTCGGTTGGCCGGCGAGAGCCGTCGGCGCCGGCGAGCGTCGTTGCGCCGTAGGGCGTCCCGCCGGTAATCTCTTCCATGTTTAGCAGTTCCTGCACGGTATAAGGCACGCCGACGATAATCATGCCGTGATGCAGTAATGTCGAATGAAAGCTGGTAATCGTCGTCTCCTGACCGCCGTGCTGCGTGCCCGTGCTGGCGAAAACGCTGCCGAGCTTGCCGACCAGGGCGCCGGTGAACCACAATTGGCCCGTCTGGTCGAGGAAATTACGCATCTGGGCGGCCATATTGCCAAACCTTGTTGGGGTTCCGAATATAATCGCATCGGCCCCGGCCAACTGGGCCGGCTCGGCAATAGGGACGTCAGCGAACGCCTCACGAGCGGCTTTGGCGCCACTTTGCTCCAGCGCTTCATCAGAAATGAGTTCCGGGACCTGATAGATGGAAACTTCCGTATCCAGAACTTCGCGTGCGCCTTCGGCGATGGCCTCGGCCAACTGATACACGTGTCCGTACATGCTGTAAAAAACGATTTGTACTTTTGCCATGACTAATCTCCTTACTCGTTTTATTTCTTCGATTATAAATCAAATGTACATACGTTTGTAGAACTTTCGCAGTTCAAAACTTGTAAATTATTGCCGCCCTCGAACCCCGCCCGAATCAGCTAAAAAGAGGCTTTTATGAGATATTAGTAGAAATGTGAATACTAATTAAACGTTGCTGCAACAGAATCTGAACAGGGACAATAGTCAATCGGAGAGTTCCCACCACAGCCTGGGGTAATCCTGACCTTCGGTAATCCACCAGATATCGTCGGTGCCGTTTTCCGTCTCGTCGAAGAAATCCCAGCCTGCGTCGAGAAATGTGCCGGCCGTTTGCATCTCGGCCGTGGTCTTGCCCGTTCCGCGAAAACTCGTCGTTTGTCCGCTGGTTTCGATGTCCCAGAATGACCCGAGGACATTATCGAGAGAGTGACCGGTCCCAACGAGACCGCCGATATCTGTGATGCCTGTGACGTTTCCGGCCGAGTAACAATTCGTGATGGTGATAGGGCCACCAAAAAATCCCACCAGGCCGCCGACAGACCACTCGCCGGAAACGCTGCCGGTTGAATAACAATTGATAAGGCTTCCGCGGCTGCGACCCAGCAGGCCCCCGATATCATAGAAGCCGCTAACGTGACCCGTTGAATATGAACTCTGGATCGTTCCCATATTGTTGCCTGCCAAACCGCCGGCCATGGAATCGCACGTCACGTCTCCCATCGCGCAACAATCTCGGATCGTACCATTATTGTACCCCGCTAAGCCTCCGGTGGAACTTTCTCCTGTGACATGACCAATCGCATGGCAATTGGTAATTGTGCCCGAGTAGTTATCTCCCACCAGGCCGCCAACATCCCGCTTTCCAGATACTTCGACAGTCGAATAACAACTCTCGATTGTACCTTCTTCGACATTTGAGACAAGCCCACCTACCCATAAATCTCCTGAAACGCGGCCGCCACGAACGTAGCAGTGGCTGAGACGGGCTCCGTGCCACAGATTATTGACGAGCGAGCCGGCGGTATTTCCATATATCGCACCAGCATTAGGGTCATCCCAGTCGAAGACAAAATCCAGTTCATTCGATTCGACGTTAATGACCGGATCAATCAATCCCAAATCCGTGATTCGGGCCTGCTCACCTTGAACGCAATTGAATAGTGCTACGTCATTGATATCTGTGGAAATGTAGTGGAAGTTCGAGATTGTGCGGCCGTTCCCATCAAAAACACCGCTGAACGGCGAGAGAATATTTCCGATAATATTAAAATCATCCTCACCCAGGCTGCCGAGATCGATGTCGGCCATTTGTACAAAGTGCTTGTCGAAGTCTTCTTCGTGAAGGCCAATAGTGTTCATGTGCTCGTCGGTGTAGATAAGATAAGGATTGTCGGGCCCTCCCGTGCCACCGCCGTATTTGGCGTGAATGCCTGAGGGTGACTTGCCGGCCTCGTCTGTGCCGCCGTATGCTCCCATGTTAATAATGCCGCCGTTCGGATATGGCTCGAAGGCGACGGGGCTGTCCGGATCGCCTGTGTCGATACATGGGCTTGTGATATTATCCTGCACCCAGCTTTCGCCGGCCGCGTCCCATCGGCCCGCCCGGGATTTCAGGTGACAGTCGCCGTTATTGACAGCAACAAATTGAGGGTCGGTATTGATATTGCCCTGCCCCCAGGTAACAGTCGAACGACTACCCGAGACGGATATACTGTTCTGGCCGCCTTGAATATCGCTGTATTTGACTGTTATATGAGAGCCGCGATCTTCGATTTGCGTGTTCGAGCTGTCAGTTAAAGTGACCGGTTGCGGACAATCCCAGATGATGCAGTTAATCACCGTTGCTGTTCCGCCTCCCGGATTCAAACTATACGGAGGGCCCCATCTGCCCAGGTCGAAGAGCCTGATTCCCCTACCGCAATTGACTATTGTGTTGTTTATCAGCGTTGCCTCGCACGAATTTTCCACCGCTATACCTGCGCTGCTGCAGTCGATAATCAGATTATTCATTAAAACGGGAGAGCACTTATCTCGCAGGACGATGCCGTGATCGTCACAGCCGGCGATAATGTTGCCGACAATGACCGCCGAGCACCGCGTGGGATTAATCATATCATCGTGTTCGGGATTCAGGAAAAGGTTGTTTTGTATAAGAGGTGCCGGTGTGCTTTCGCCCCACAAATCGACGTCATCATTGTCACCTCGCTTGCCCGTAAAGTAGCAGTCCTCGACCAGCACATAGGAGTATCTGGTATGCACGCCCTGCCCGATAGAGAGAAATTCACAGCCCCGAATATTCGCCGTCGCTTCTCCGGGATAATCCTGGTCATCCGATATGATGGCTATGGCGTCTCCATCGGCGCCGGCGCTTTCATCGGGGAGGTTCCGGAAGATGCAATTTTCGATATCGACATGACATGCCAGGGCAACCACTGCCTCGTGGTAGGTTCTCGGTCCCGGCACGTAATAATCCTGGTGTTCGCCCTCGCTGTCGGCGTATTCTATGATGCAATGCGCAAGCCTACTGTCTGCCGCTTCTACGAACATAATCTGTTTCCACGATGTGCCGTCACTGTAGCGTGTGAAATGAATCGCTTCGGCTTCGGTTCCCTCGGCGAGGAGCTGGCCGTAAACGACCAGTTCCGCAGCATCCTTCATCAAGACCATTGTCCCCGGCTCAATTTTCAGGACCATATCGGCGGGAACTACGACGGAATCTTCGATAATATACGCTCCCGACCATGTCATATCCCCGATGAGCTCCCCAGAGGCGTGATTGGCCGGCGGGACATACATAATCTCTACAACGCGGGAATTTACAATATTTGTGTTCGCATCGAGCTGCTCTACGGTTATGGCGTTCAGGCCGGGCATAAGTAAAACTTCAACGCTCCAGGTTCCGTTACCGGCGTTGAAATCGGCAGAAGTTCCATTGGCCAGCACGGAAACGGCCTTAAGAGCATCCGCCCTGCCCTGAAGTATTATCGTATCGGTTTCCACAATCCATGTATCGCCGGTTCGGGCCGTGTTCGTCGCTGAGCGTAGAGCGGGCGTAAGCGAGAAATCCGAACTGTCCAGAGATGTGTTATGTCCCTCGATGGCCAGAATATTGCTGCCGGCGTTCAGCAGCTCGACCGCCGTTCCCAGAACAAAGGTTTCGGGCGATCCGGCCTCGTGAGATCCCGCCGCACTTGTGTTATACGCAGCAGTGCCTCCGGGCATGTTGGCCCGTGCGATTTCCCGTCCGTTGAGATAAGCGATGAATCCGTCATCGTAATCAATCTCAAGCTTGACAACCTCGTCGCCCGGCAGTGACGAAGCTGAAAACTCCTTTCGGATGTATACTGAAACGTAATTATTCAGCATATCGTTGAGGATCGTAGCGTCATCGTCGTCTCCGTAGCCAAAACCTCCGGGGCCGGTCTGCCAATTCGAATCGTCGAAGTCGATAGCTTTCCATGCGTTCGGCGGATTGCCTGGGGGCTCGGTGCCTTTGAAGAATTTCCAGACCTCGCCCGGCGCGATGAAATCACTTCCTGCCGAATTACCGTCAACGTCGATGGTTGTTGCCGGAGCTATTGTGCTGCCGAGAATTGCGAAAAAAATCGCACATGCCAACCATGTTCCCGGATTTGTTTTTTTACTCATCCTGAAAACCTCCTGCCAAGAGTTTATTGATTGTATAAGTTACTACCGAATTCTATCAAATCGGCTGGTTTTTGTCAATAAAAACAGAGATTTTGTATGGATCACTCCTGAGATATCGGCCCTTTCAGCTTTTCCCGGATCAGCTCAATCTGAGCTTCCAGCCTGGCGACCTTTGCTTTGTTCACATCCATTTCAGTGGCTCTTCCTTCAGCCGCTCTTCTTGCCACCTGTGCTTCGTATTCTGAGTGGAATTGGACCATTTTCTGCAGGATGTCGAGACGCTCGTTCCGGGTGCTGCACAGGTCCATTTCCGCCCGCAGCAGAGCTATTTTTGCATCCCGGTACTCGTTAAAATCGGCCCTGCCTGATTCGAGAAATAACTTCATTGACTCAACAATACGACTCAGCACTTTCTTGCGTTCAACCAGGAGTTGTTGCAGCTCGCTTTGGCGGCTGTTCAGCCCTTCGGCGACGCCCGGCTCGGATGCTCCGGCCGCTTGCGCCACATTGAGACCGTCCGGATGCATTTTGGCCGGAGATATAGCCAGGACGGCAAAAATCGTGACAGTCGAAAAGGCAAGCCCTGTTAATAATGTCCGTGACATAAGCTTTATTCTCCTTTCACTGGTCCTTAATTTTCAGTTTCTTCGGGTCGACTCGTTCCGCATTGCCAGCAGTCGGTATATTGCGCCTCCATTTCTTCGCCGCAGTTGGGGCATTGCCAGGGGGAATTGCCGATATTTGTAGTCAATGTTTTGTTCTCATATTGCTGGACGAGCTTTTCGGCTTGCTCAATTCTATTATCATCCTGTATCCAAATGGAAGGCAGAGTATCCGGCGAGACAGATAATGCTCCGCGTGCAGCCCAAAGTTCTTCGCCGCGAATCTCACATGAGATTCCATATTGTTGAAGTATTCCCGCAACAAAATGAGCATCGGAAGGATCTTGTGCTATGTATACCTTTTTCATATTCATTTTCCTCAAAATGTATCATTCTTTGATAAACTATCTATTATTTGGAGCAAATGCTGATACCACTGCAGCTCAATGAGTTGATATGGTCCAATGTTTTCTTCAAACGCCTCTAAGCCTGAAGGCGTTTTAACACATGCCATGAATGCTTGTCGGCATTTTCCCTGCTCACCCTCTAATAAGAAATGCACCAGGCTAAACCAGTGAATGTAGTACAGGTTAACATGCTCGTTCATTTTGAGCGGCTTTTCATCGTTGACAATGCTTCTAATACTTATGATCTTTTTGTCCGCCTTGTCACGTGACAAGTCTCCACTTAAGTCGAGCGAGCTTAGCCACCAGACGGGGTAAGTATCCCGATCAATTACTCCCAAACTCATTTTCCCATCATCCATCCTGGTGGTGGAAAAATAGCAGGCGATCCCTTCTTCGGCCCATTGGGGCAATTTAAATTGTGAAACTTCATTATTCAACTGGTGCGTGGCTTCATGCACCATCCAGTGATAGGGCCTGTTTTCACTCTCCGCTTCAATATATTGATGGCAGTATGGTTCTTTGTAGAATGCTTCCGCCCATCCCGATAAGGGATTGGCTCGCTTGAATTCTTTTCGTGATGAATAAATCTTCAGCAGCAGTTTATTATCAGCAGGCCCGGCCTTAACATCCCAGAAGGCGGTATAGGCTTGATAAAGCGTTTCAGCCTTGCTTAATGCATCCTGTGTTTCTTCAATAGAAACATTGCTCAATGCGCGATAATGTTCTGATTCCAGCTTATGTTCAGGCGTCCAGTGTGTATACCAAAAGTACCCGCCAAACACGACAGCCACGAGCAGCAAGTCAATCAGCAATCGCTTTTTGTCACTACGATTCGCAGGGATCAAACCTTGAACAAATAAGAATTTTCGACTTTGTGACATTTTTTTGAAAATTTGCATGAAAACAACTTTTTTATGCCTCATCTTTGTTCTAATCCGCAGTTTGGAGGCAAACTCATGGAACCTCAGCTTTCGGTTGATTCTCAAAAGCTGCCGGTTGGTTAGAATCAGTTGGCGGCACGTCATATTCCCGAACCAGAGATTCCCACGTCGGTATTCTCTCGGGGCGGTCGGTTATGCTAAGCATTTTACCCCACCCGACATCATAGGAGGAAAAAGGATGTCTGCGACGAAACTCCTCGATCATCGCCTGAGTCTGCGGTGATCTCATGGTGAGGAATTTCGGCTGAAACCTTCGCTCTTCAAGGTATCCAAGACGTACTAAGGCTTCCGTATGACGCTGGAGTCGATCCCCATGTTTACTATAGCTCTCATGCTGCATCTCGGGCTTCGCAACACGCCGCATCGCCCTGAGCGCCGAGCGTTGACCCAGTCTGTGATACGTAATGAACAAGGGTTTGCGGCAAAGGTATCCAAGAGTCACCAGTCCCACCAGGACAAGTATGATGATGAACTCTAACGAGAGTATGCGAATCAGATCGTGCAATAACTTTCTCATAGTTCTTTCTCTCAAAATATATGTATTTTCACAACCGCCGCCCTGATCCTGAATCACAAATATAGCCTGCTCGCCCGTCAACAAGGAATTTACACTGTTCCAGCAGGATTTTCAAGAGAAAAAGTCTGTAGAGGCGGTTCGCGAACCGCCCTTCCATCGTGCGATGGGCCATGACTCATCGTCTGCCTGTGGCGGCAGGCTCTGCTTTGCATGATGCCTGTTCTTCTTCCTCCAGAGCTAATAGTTTGTCAAGGTTGATTTAATAGTCTGGTATGGTGGCAGCCTCAAGCGCAGCTTGGGGATGGCTTCTGGTGTATTGACCATCCCCAAAGCCTTCGGCTTTGAGGCTGCCACCCAACCGTACGACGACAACTTACAGATTCAAGCTTGATAGACTACGAGTCTGTCTCCCCTTCACCCTGAGCTGAGACGAAGGGTGAGCGAATTGGAACCTTTTTTAGAGCTAATCTTTTTACTTTTTAAGCGATCGGCTTTCGGTTATACTTGCCGGCTATGTGAACTGACGAATTTAACTTGTGAAACGATGGTTTCTCGACGTACATAGAACCAAATTGAAAGGAGAAGATTAGATGACTACTGAAAATCATGAAGAATACCCGGTTAGAAGGACTTGCTGTCCATGCGGCCATGACCATTCGGCAGGCGGAATCACGCGCCGGGGCTTTCTGCAGGGTGTGGGCGGAGCGGCGGCTATGGGAGTGGCCCTGACCGGCCTGACCTGGTCGAGCGTCTCGGCCGCCGAACGCCAGGACCAGGCAGGGCCGAAACGCCGCCCGCTTGTGGTTAAGCCTATTCTTGTTTACAGCACCCCTACAAGGCGGCATCAAACCAGTTGGCGCAGTTGGGGCGGCATCCAGACGCAGCAGGACGCCGATCAGGAACTAGCCCGCATCAGGCAAGAGCTTAGCGATATGGAAAACAAGGCGGATTTCCCCGTGCAATTTTTGCCGCCGACAGGTATCAAAGGCTCCGGCGAGTTGTCCGGAATAAGCGATCTGGCCAAAGCGGATGTGTATATTGTCTACGCCGCCGGCGGCGGGCAGGATACGTTTGCCAAGCTGGCCGAGCGTGGCAAAGACATGATCTTTTTCTGCCGGCATAAATCAGGGCCGGTTTATCTGTGGTACGAGATCATCAGCCCGCGCTATCTGCGGCAGCACACCGATACGCTGGCGCTCAAGGGAATCGACGACGGTGACGTGGTCATCGACAGTCAGGACGAGATTCTCTGGCGTCTGCGGGCGCTGTGCGGCCTGCACAACACGATGGGCACGCGGATTATTGCTATCGGCGGACCGGGCGGCTGGGCGCAGCCGAGAGATGTCGTGCCCAATCTGGTCAGGGATAAGTGGAAATTCGACATAAAAACTGTATCGTACGACGAGTTGGGTAAACTAATCAAAGAAGCCCGAGCTGATGAGGCCGCCGTGAAACGTGCCCGACAGCGCGCCGGCGAGTATCTCAAGGCGCCCGGTAATACGCTGGAGACCAAGCGCGAGTATGTTGACAATTGCTTTTTGCTGGAACAGGTCTTTCGCGGGATTATGAAACAAGCCGACTGCCAGGCCATTACCATCAATGGCTGCATGGGAACAATTATGCCGCTTGCAGAGACCTCGGCTTGTTTAACGCTGAGCTTATTGAATGACAGCCAATACGTAGCCTTCTGCGAGTCGGACTTCGTAGTGATTCCATCCGGTGTGCTGCTGGCGAATATCTCGGGCAAGCCCGTGTTCCTCAACGACCCGACCTACCCGCACGACGGCGTGATTACCGGTGCCCACTGTACGGCCCCACGAAAGATGAACGGTAAAGACCTCGAACCGGTGCGTATCATGACGCACTTCGAGTCCGATTACGGCGCCGCACCGAAGGTCGAGATGCGCAAAGGCCAGACGATAACCACAATTGTGCCCGATTTCAAGGCCGAGCGCTGGGTGGGTTTGCTGGCTGAGATTATCGATGCGCCGTTTATGGACGTCTGCCGGTCGCAGATTGATATCGGCTACAAGTGCGACGACCGGACGCTCGCCGAGCGGATGCCCGGCTTCCACTGGATGATTTGCTATGGTGACTACATGAGCGAAGTTGGTTACGCACTGAAAAAGGTCGGAATCAAATGGGAGAATCTGACCGCTTAAGAAGAAGTGTAAGGTTTCTTTAATCCTGTTCGAATATGAGGTAAAGTGACATGAGAGAGAATAGCTCGACATTGAAGCGGTGTTTAATCTGCGGCGTGGTCCTTTCATTCGTGTGGATTCAGGCGGCCGATGCGATGAACCTGTATGTTTCTCCGGACGGCAGCGACCAATGGTCCGGCAGGTTGGCCCAGCCCAACAGCGCACGAACCGATGGGCCGCTTGCTTCGCTTGGCGGTGCGCGCGATCGGTTACGACGATTACGGTTGATCGCCAGGATCCCGGAACCGATTCATGTCGTTATCGCCGATGGACGCTACACCCTCAATGAGCCGTTTATTCTTGGGCCGGAAGATAGCGGCGCCGGGCAGTTTCCGGTCAGCTACGAAGCCGCTGACGGCGCCAGACCGGTCTTTACGGGCGGGCGTACTATTACCGGTTTCAAACGCGGCTCCAACGGCGTCTGGCAAACGCAAATCCCCGATGTCGCCGCGGGCAAATGGTATTTCGAGCAGTTGTTCGTTAACGGCCGGCGAGCCGTACGGGCGCGGACGCCGAACAAGTTTTACCATTATATGGGCAAGACTGTAGAAGTGCCGGTCGAGGACGAGCAGGGAAAGTTCCGCCGGACGACGATTGTTCGCCCGGATGACCTGGAGCTGCTCAAAGACCTGAGCCCGGACGAGATTAAGGATGTCACGCTCGTCGCATATCATAAATGGTGCATCAGCAGGCGGTTCCTGATCGGGATCGATGCCGGAAGCAACGCGATAATCACGATCGGCGAGAAGCTCAAGAGCTATTCCAGCTGGCCGGCGAATACACGATATCAGTTTGAGAATCTCAGGACGGCTCTCGATACGCCGGGTGAATGGTTTCTTTCCCGTGACGGCACGCTGAGTTACATGCCGCTGCCGGGTGAAGATCCCGCTACGGCACAGGTTGTCGCGCCGGTTATTAAAAAACTGGTACTCTTTCAGGGTGAGCCCGAGAACTCCAAATTCGTCGAGAATATTACGCTGAAGGGCCTTGTCTTCGAGCACAACCAGGAACTGCTGCCCCGGACGGGATACGCCCCGTACCAGGCGGCGTATGTCACCGAGGCGGCGGTTATGGCCGACGGCGCACGCAATGTCACTATCGAGGATTGCGAAGTGGGGCATATTGCGACCTATGCGGTGTGGTTCAGGCAGGGTTGTAAGGATTGCCTGCTGACGCGCAGCTATTTGTACGATCTTGGCGCAGGCGGCGTGCGAATCGGCGAGGGCAGCATACGGGCCGACGAACCTTCCCGCACGAGTCATATCACGGTCGATAATAACATCATCCGTTCGGGCGGGCGTATCTACACCTCGGCAGTCGGCGTATGGATCGGCCAAAGCGGCGACAACAACGTGACGCACAACGAAATCGCCGACCTTTTCTATACGGGCCTGTCGGTCGGCTGGAGGTGGGGCTATTCCGACAGCCTGGCAAAACGCAACATCATCCGCTTCAATAACGTGCATCATATCGGCTGGGGCGTGCTCAGTGACATGGGCGGCATTTACACGCTCGGCCCGTCCGAAGGCACCGTCGTCAGCGACAACATCTTTCACGATGTCTATTCCTACGATTACGGCGGCTGGGGACTCTATACCGACGAGGGCAGCACCGGAATCGTCATGGAGAACAATCTCGTCTACAATACCAAAACCGGCGGTTTCCACCAGCACTACGGCAAGGAAAATATCGTCCGCAACAACATCCTCGCTTTCAGCAAGCTGCACCAGATTCAGGCCACGCGAGTCGAGGAGCATTTGTCGTTTACCTTCGAGAACAATATCGTCTACTGGACCACAGGTCCCTTGCTGGCCGGCCGCTGGAAGGAAATCAACATTGTAATGGACAAGAACTGCTACTGGAACGCCGCCGGCGAGGATGTCAAACCCGCCGGTCTGTCACTCGAAGCATGGCAACAAATGGGCCGGGACAAAAACTCGATTATCGCCGACCCGATGTTTGTCGATCCGGACAGATACGACTTTCGCATGGACCCAAACTCCCCTGCCATTGAACTTGGCTTTAAGCCGTTCGATTATACCAAAGCGGGAGTTTACGGCGACCGGCGCTGGATAAGAAAGGCCGCCAGCGTGACATTCCCGGAGCTTCAAATCGCGCCCGATCCGCCGCCCGTTTCTATTAACGATAACTTCGAGGCGATTCCCGCCGGGCAGCAGCCGGGCACTGCCGAGTGTAACGTAGAGAACAGGGGCGATGCCATAGTTGTCACCGACGAGACAGCCGCCGGCGGCAGAAAAAGCCTTAAGATTCTCGATGCGGCCGGCTTGCAGCAAGCGTACAATCCGCATTATGTTTACGCGCCCAATTACAGCAGCGGCACGGCTTGCTGCGCCTTCGATATCCGCATCGGCAAGGATGTGCAGATCAATCACGAATGGCGCGATTGGCGCACTTCGCCCTACGGCGTCGGACCAAGCCTTTGGATTGACGGAACCCGGCTAAAAGTCGCCGGCAAGACTCTGCTGGAATTACCCGTCGATAAATGGATGCACTTCGAAATTACCGCCGGCCTGGGCAAGGGAAACGGCAGCAACTGGGACATGGCCGTGACAATGCCGGGCCGCCCGGCCAGAAAATTCGAAGGGCTGAAAGCCGGAAACGCAAAATTCAACAGGCTCACCTGGCTCGGCTTTTCCAGCAACGCCACAAAAAAAACGGTCTTCTACCTCGACAACCTGAAACTCACAAACAAAGTATAGCTATTTGTGAGGTGTAATCGTGTGCAAGAAGGGTTTCACGCTCATCGAGCTGCTGGTAGTCATTGCGATTATTGGCCTGCTGATGGCGATTCTCATGCCGGCCCTGAATTTGGCCAGAGACCAGGGCTGCAGAGCATCCTGCATGAGCAATATGCGTCAGGTGGGCCTTGCACTGGCACTTTATCAGAACGAGTACGAGAAAACTCCCCCGAAGACCCATGCGGTTTACGACTACGCCACCCCCGCTGCTCCGGACAACGTCCTGAAGCTGTTGCGTCCCTTCGTTTTCGCCGAGGACCCAAACCGACCGACTCCCGTATATGCCTGCCCCGCTCTGAGGCCTAATCCGAACCCGGCCTATGCCCCCTCCCGCGTGAGCTGCACTGGGTACCTGGTCAACTCTGTCGTGATGGGCCGGGCGGTAGCGTCGATACCCAGCCCCGGCAGAATCATCGCCATACAGGAAGGCTGGGCACTTTCCAACCATCTCTGGGTGCAACCCGAACCGAACAATCGCACCATTGCCGCCCTGCAGGGGCGTGAGTCCACCCGGTATCAGGAATGGCACATGTTTGCCAGCCAGGCCGATCACCCCTCCTGGTTTACTAAAGAACGCCGGGAACAGACTTCCAATGTCCACAGCAAGGGCGGCAACTTTGTCTTTTGTGACGGTCATGCCGGCTACAGGAAATACTGGGACCGCGAAAGCGGAGACTACGGCCTTATCCATCCCTTCACAAAAGCCAGTGTTCCCTACGAACCGACCCGCGCAAGCACCACCATGACTCTGGAGGCGGCGTTTTAACTTATATGCGATTTAATTACTCTATCAAATTCTTCGATCCTGGTTTCTGCCTGCGTAGGTCTATATGACCTGCCGAAAATTCAGTTGCTGTTATAAACCTTTTTCCACTATTTCTATCATTTCCGTGCGAAAAGGAAGCTCAGCTAATCTCCCCTGTGCTTACAGTTCCAGAATAGCGAATCTGAATAATCCTGTTTAGGTCGTCGTATTCGTACTCGAACAGAACTACTCCGTCATGAATGACCTGGATCAAGTTGCCACTTTCGTCGTAAACATATGAGGTAACTGTTCCGTCAGGACTCGTCACGCTCTTCAATTGACCGTTCACATTGTACCCATAGACGTAGGAGCGGCGTTCCTGGGGATCACCGTAGATCATTGAATGCAGGCGATCTTGGGCGTCATACGCCATTTCGACAGTACCAGCCTCTGTCTTGACTATTGTCAAATTGTCCCGACTATCGTAGTCGAGTAATACTGCATGTCCTTTTTCGTTAGCCACCTCGACCACTCGTGAGTAGTCGTCGTATTTGTACTGGGTGTCGAAACCTCTCGCGTCGACAAACCGGCTAAGGTTGCCACGCGTGTCGTACTCAAAGTCATGTTCGTTTGAATACGCGTCAATAATCTTCTTCAGGTTGCCGGCATCGTCGTACTTATAATCCGTCCAATTGTAAATAACGTATCCGGGACCACCGACAAAAATGTGCTCTTCGTCAAAGTTCTCTGCGTAGCCGGATCCTACCACCGTTTGGAATGACTGAATAGGATACCCGCGGTGATCATGGACCAACGCATCCATACGACCACTGGGCCAGAGCACAGCCTCCGGATACCCATACTGATCGTAGTAGAAGTTCCAGGCGTACCCCTCGGCATCCGTCAAGGTAGTCAGGCTCTGACGGCTGTTGTAGCCCAACTCGCTTGAGTTTTCGCGAGCGTCTACATAGTGAGTCAAGTTGTAGTCCTCGTCGTATGCTCTGAACTCGGAGAAACCCTCCGGGCCCGTCGTCTGTGTTGTCCCTTCAGCCCAGTCGTACTCTGATGCAAATGCCGCAGTTGCAGAAGGCTGAGTCACAGAGGTGGCACGGCCGTAGACATCGTACTCCCGTGTGAACCACAATTGTCCATCGCCGCTTCGGATTTCTGTCAGGTTGTGGTAGGTATCGTAGG
Organism: uncultured Pirellulales bacterium; assembly: GCA_964439135.1. Taxonomy (GTDB): domain Bacteria; phylum Planctomycetota; class Phycisphaerae; order Sedimentisphaerales; family Anaerobacaceae; genus JAFGPJ01. Next base: position 2,506 of record CAYTNN010000047.1, on the reverse strand, counting down.
CATACTGAAGCTCCCAGCCATCAGCCGAGTCCAATTTTGCATTTGTAAGGTTGTCTCTGCTATCGTAGCTGTAGCGGACAATGCGGCCAGCGGGCGAAGTTGCCCTGATCACACGACCTTTCGCATCGTATGAAAGGCGGATCGCCCTTCCACAGCTTGACTGGCTAACACTGATCAGGCGGTTGGCTGCATCGTATCCATAGACGATCTGATTGCCGTTTCGGTCCTCGATATCTCGCAGTTGTCCTTGAGCGTTGAAGTTCAACAGCGCACCATTAGCCAGTCTCATAACATATCTGTCCCCCCCGTCTGAGAACAGCAATCCCGGCAAATCCTTCGACTCGTGAACATAGACCAAAATGTCCTTGCCCGCACCAAATTTGTGGACTACACGAAAGACATCTACGTCGGTGTTATAGAAATAGTCCGGCTCATACTCATAAACAGCCTGGGCAGTGCGAGCCACAAAATTGATCTTGCCGTAGACCTCCAACGGGCCTGAAGCCGAGGGCTCTTCCACAGGTACGCCCTTGAACTGAAGCGCGTACGGCGTGGCGCGCCAACCCCATCCGAAGGCACCTTGTTCGACATCGAGTGAATCGTAATGGCGCGTCAAAGCCAGTGGGACAGCACAGTTGATCTCGGCTGTCAAATCTGTGTTCGACCAGGCGAAGCCTCCATCCATGGGCTTCTTCTCCAACGATAGTGCAACAGCATTGTATGTTGTTCCATCGACATCTGCCGTCCAGGCAAGCGGGCTGTTCGACGAGCGCGCCGCCACGACAGCATCTTCAGGACCGACTGATGGCGCATCATATTCGAGCTCCTTGTCAAAGACGACCCCACCAACAATCCCCATAGGAGCGCCACTGATCTGGTTCTCATATTCTACTACAGTTCGGGGAGTGATCGCTGGCGTTTCCACGAATGCCGGCTCATGCTTCAGCAGAAAAGACAAGTCACTGGCAATCTCGTTCTCCTTCAGCCATCGCACAACTCCGTAGATCTTGGCCAGCTGTTTCAACTCTCCAAAAATTGGAAACTCCTCTGCGAACTCGTCGTAATGCTCCGTAAAGTGTCTCGCATGTTCAACCGCGTCCGGATCATCTATAACTTCGCCCGTTGAAGTATAGGTGGATTCCGTGACCACTTCCATGTTGGCCTCGGCAAAGACCATAGATTTTCCATCCGGCGATGGAATCAGTTTGATGCTGCTTGGCTGAAACCAAAAGCGAGCGGAGTGGGCCTCTTCGAACGGAACCTTTGACCATCGTTCCCACATTGTTCTGAATCCGCTAACCCTGGAAGTTACGGTTTCACAGGTGGCATTGTCTCTGCCTAATCCAAGTGACTTTAGAACCCGATCAGCTTCAAACATCACCGACCCGAAGTGCGTGTTTGATATCACGTCCTCCGGTTCGTATCGCACTGTATAGCACCAGCTATCATTGCAGCCGTTGTTCTCACAGGGAACGCACGGGTCCTCAATGCTCAATACGGGGGTGAGCCCCTGGTCGACAACGCGGGCTGCCACGGCAAGATCATCAAGATTCATCGCCGGCAGGCTGGCATCATGCTCGCCATAGATAATCAATTGTCCGGTCTTGGTGTCATACGTCACGCCCTTGATATCGCTGATGTCCAGCAGCACCTCTGCCACGCGATTGAGATCGACGCCACCAAGTGCTACGGCTGCACCACCCCCACCTCCGGGCGGAAACGGTGGGTAGTAAGACCGATTTCTTTCCTCCATTTCGCGCCACCACTTCTCCATCATGAACCGGACGACATTGGGATCTGGCGCGGCCGCATCGTTTAATCGAATATGCGTGGCCGAATGTGTCCAACAGAACTTCCAAAACATCCATCCAATCGGCCCTGAAAACGGGAGAGCCAGGGAGTAAGCGGAGCCGGGCCAGAGGTGCATATCAGCTTGGATAGCCTGTATGGATCTTGAATAAGACGCGAACGGAATCGGGTAAGGATCATAGCCTTTAACACTCTCTTGAACTACTCCATTCGGCCAGTATCCCCACATACTGTCTCTATCGCCGAGACCCGTGTGCGGTGTAATTCTTTCTATAAATCCCGCAAGCCCGGGCTTCGTGGGTCTGTACCTGAAAGGATTACGTATATACAAATAGAGAGTATCATCGTTGTACAACAGTCCTGACGGATCCGAGAAGTTCACGGGGTTGTTTGCGACGAACGCATACGGATTCAGTGAACTTGGATGTTCCTGAAAACCTGAGAAAGGATCACGCGTCAGAAACCTGCCCATATTCGAATCGTAGTAACGGGCGCGGAGAAAGACCAAACCTGTCTCCTCCTCCAGGACTTCGCCGTGGAACTGATAGCTATTGTCAACACCTTCGGTCTCATTTGAAGGCATGCCAAAAGCGTCATATTCATAGTTGTTAACAGTCTGGCCGGTCGGATTCAAGACGTGAGACACGCTACCGGCTGGTGCGTCATGCAGGTAGTAGTGGAGTGTGCCCACGTAGTG
>CAYTNN010000046.1:15806-24810 GCA_964439135.1 uncultured Pirellulales bacterium | reverse complement strand
AAGGCGGCGGGGACCCGGAGTTCTTTGACAGTTCAGGCCCGCTGAAAGGCTACAAGCGGGCCCTGTACGAGGGCGGTATCCGCGTGCCGATGATTGCACGCTGGACGGGTAAGATAAAAGCCGGCTCGGTCAGTAACCACCCCTCGGCGTTCTGGGATTTCCTGCCGACCTGCTGCGAGCTGGTTGGCTTAGTGTCTCCTAAAGGCGTTGACGGCATCTCCATGGTTCCAACCCTGCTGGGCCGGCCCGGCGAGCAGCGCCAGCATGAATATCTCTACTGGGAATTTCACGAGCAGGGCAAAAGACAGGCCGTGCGGATGGGCGAATGGAAGGGCGTTCGGCAAAATGTCGCCAGGAATCCCGACGGGCCCATCGAGCTTTACAATCTGAAAAACGATATTGGCGAAAAGAATAACATTGCCGTCCGGCATCCGGCAATAGTCGCGAAGATCGAAGCGTATATGAAGACCGCCCGGACGCCATCGGAGCACTGGCCGCTGCCGGGAGAGTAGGGGGAGGTAACGGCGAAGAAGCAGGTAAGGATGGAGTAAACTATGATGAAACGTCGTGACTTTTTGAAAGCCATCGGTCTTGGCGCTGTCTCGCTGGCGATGCCGGGACATGCCGCGAATGCAGCTCAATCGTCGCCGAAGAGGAAGCCCAATTTTGTTTTCATCTTCATCGACGATATGGGCTGGAAAGATTTGGGCTTCATGGGCAGCCGGTATTATGAAACGCCCAACATCGACAAGCTTGCCGGCGAAGGGGTCGTCTTCACGAACGCCTACTCGAACGCTCCAAATTGCGCTCCGACCCGCGCATGTTTGATGTCGGGACAGTACACGCCCCGGCACGGCATTTATACGGTCGGGACGTCCGAACGCGGCCAGTCAAAATTGCGAAAGCTCATCCCGACGCCGAACAAGACGAATCTCGATTCAAAAGTCGTCACGATTCCCGAAGCGCTCAAGCAGGGTGGTTACACCTCGGCGTGCATCGGCAAATGGCACCTGGGCGGCAAATCGCCGTACCGGCCTGTCGACCGCGGTTTCGATGTCGCGTTCGAGCGCAACCACGGCGGCCATTTCAGCAAAAATGGCGAGTACCTGACCGACCGCCTGACCGACGAGGCGATAAATTTTATCGAGGCCAATAAAGCCGGGCCTTTCTTTTTATATCTGCCGCATCACGCCGTGCACACGCCGATTCAGGCCAAAGAGCAGCTCATCGAAAAGTACAAAAAGAAAGAGCCCACCGATGCCCATAATAATCCGACCTACGCGGCGATGATCGAGAGCGTCGATAAGAGCGTCGGCAGGCTAATGGCAAAGCTCGATGAGCCGGGTCTGAGGGACAACACGGTGGTATTTTTCTTCTCCGATAACGGCGGCTATGCCAACGCTACGTCCATGGTCCCGTTGAGGGGCTCGAAGGGAATGCTCTACGAGGGCGGCATACGCGTTCCGATGATTGTGCGCTGGCCCGAAGTCACCAGGTCCGGCGGCGTTTGCGAAGAGCCTGTGATCGGTATCGATTTCTACCCGACGATGCTGGAGATGGCGGGTGTTCGGCAGCCTTCGGGACATATTCTCGACGGCCTGAGTATCGTCCCGCTGCTCAGGGGCAAAGGGACTCTGAATCGCAAGGCCATTTTCTGGCATTTCCCGGCGTACCTTGAGGCTTATAACGAGAAGCAGTGGCCGTGGCGCACGACGCCGGCCGGTGCGGTCCGGCAGGGCGACTTCAAGCTGATAGAATATTTCGAAGATGGTACAATCGAGCTGTACAATCTCAAGGACGACCTCAGCGAGAAAAACGATCTTGCCGGTTCGATGCCGGAAAAGGCCGAAGAGCTGCACCGCACACTCATAGAGTGGCGTAAGAATGTTGATGCCCCGGTTCCTGTCGAAAAAAATCCGCAGTACGATCCTAAAGCCAGAGCAGCCGACAGGCCGGGCTCAAGAGCAAAAAAGAAAAAAGTAAAGAAGTAAATAAGCAATAGTACATATTACATTTTAAGGAGCAAGAACGATGAATACCAATAAAACTTCTACCAAATCCGGTTGTCCCATTATGCTGAATCGTCGCAGTTTCCTGGCAAGTGCCGGCGCTATGGCGATGGCCGCGAAAACAGGCCCCCTCGATTTCGCCTCGTCTTTGTTCGCTGCCGAAACGAGAACCTCCGGCAAGCCTGTTGTCAGTGTTGTGTTCGTGCGCCCGGACGTCAAGGACTACTGGATGGGCTGGCCCGGCGCGGCCTACGATATCGGCGAGCGCCAGCGTCACTATACGGAAGTGTTGAATTCCGCCGCCGAGAAGTTCAAAGTACAGCTTGACATCAGGCCCGAACCTCTCGCGGATGAAAATGCCGTCAATACGTGTCTTTCGCAGCTCAAGTCCCAGCCCCCGAACGGTCTTATTGTTGTCAGTATGAGCCTGAATCAATCCTGGCCTCACATCAACAAGATCGCCAAAGATCGTGGCAAAATCCCGACGATTGTCTTTAGCCCTATGGGAACTTCGTTTACGGGACACCTGCAGGGAACCAGGGATATCCCCGGCGTCTATACTGCTGCGACGCAGGACCTTGACTGGCTTGAATTCGGCATGAGAATGCTGAGCACCATCTGGCGAATGAAAAATACGCGCATCTGCATCTGTGCGGGTGATAAGCCTGAGGACAGGAAGCTCGACGTCATCGGCACGACGCTGCACTACCTCCCAACCAGACGTTTTCTGGAGGAGTCCAAGAAGGTTCAGGAAAGCGATGAAATGCGAGCCATGGCCGACAATTATACAAAGAATGCCAAGAAGATTGTTGAGCCTACGAAGAAAGATATACTCGCCGCGGCCAAGAACTATATCGTTTGCCGCCGCCTGATGGCTGCGGAGAATTGCCAGGGTTTCTCGATGGATTGCCTGGGTCCTGTAAGTAACCGCCTGGTACAGCCACCCTGTATGGCGTTCTCCAGACTTCGTGATGAGGGCGGGCTCGGCACATGCGAGGCCGACTGGAACGCGGCCATCTCTACCCGGCTGACGAATCTTTTGTTTGATCGGCCCGGTTTTATGCAGGATCCGGCGCCAAATACGGTCAACAATACGCTGATGGGTGCCCATTGCACGTGTGCGACCAGACTCGACGGTTTTGACAAGTCCCCTGAACCTTTTATTCTGCGAAGTCACTCCGAGTCGAACGTCGGCGTCGCCATGCAGGTGCTCTGGCGCATCGGCCAAAAAGTGACGATTATGAAATTCCAGGGGCCGGAGTCCATCATCCTCGGCACCGGCCGTGTGCTTCGCAACATCGAAACCCCGCCGGCGGGCGGCTGCCGGACTTCGGTCGAGCTGGAGCTGGACGACGTCGCCGACGTACGCGACACAAAAGGCTTCCACCAGCTTTTCATATACGGCGACCACGAACTCCCGTTCAAAGCGTACTGCCAGCTCGCAGGAATAAAAGTCGTACACATTTGATATCGAGGAATATCGTGAGAAAACTATGTTTGTCACTTATCGGTATCGTGCTGATTTGCGGCTGTGCGGCACAAAGTCAAATGTCCACGCCGGATACGCTGCTCTTTAGCCCCATTACTCCGGAGTATCTGAAAGACACAGCCGCTGAGTGGAAGGCAACAGGCTTCGATGGATTCCTGTTGGCAGGAGTAATGAGGAACTGGGCCGATGATATTTGGGCTGCCGACGGGGACGGCACGACGCGCGATGAAAACGACCAGACCTTTAAGCGAATCAAGCAGTGCAACGATGAGTGCCGTAAACACCGGATCGCAGAGAATTTCATCAAAGTAGCGTTTTACAGTCACGTTCCGCTATGGACTGACGATGGCGCATGGGAAAAGTTTAACGAGAATTTCCGCCAGGCCGCCCGGTTCGCCAGAATGACCGGCTGTAAAGGCATAGCCCTGGACATCGAGTATGTGGGCGAGCAGTATGACCTGGATTGGCAGGAGTATGATTATAAAGGTTATACGAAAGGCGATCTGCGCTCGGCAGCCGTTAAGAGAGGGCGGGAACTGACAAAGGCGATGCTGCAAAGTTATCCGGACATGGTGTTTTTAACGCTGCCCGAGGGCATCAATTACTATGGGCCGTTAGCCACGGACCTTTTTGTCGGGATGGTGCAGGGCATGGCCGGATCGGATGCGCCCGGCGGAGTCCACCTGCTAACGGAGCACAGCTATAAAATGGTCAACACGCTCGGCCTGATTCATTATACCCAAAGTTTGAATTCAAAGATACTGGACAACCTGGATGAAACGACGGCCCGGTACTGGAAAGAAAAGTGTTCCATTGTCCTGGGCGGCTGGCCGCTCGGGTATTACCGTGACATTCTGGACGATAACGGAGAGCGTGTGGGTTACAGCGGTAAGGTTGAAAAGTTCGGTAACAAAATCGTCGGCTCTTATGCGGACAAAAGCAGTAATTATCCTCCGGAAGATTTTCGCAACCAGTATGCGGGGATGCTGCTGGCCGGCAAGCGGTATTGCTGGATTTACGGCCACGGAGCGACCTGGTGGCACTTTACAGAAGCCGATGTGGCTAAATATGGTAACGTCGGCAACTCGACTCTATCGGTGGATGAGCGGCTGGACGATTTCAAGTTCGTATTGAAAGAGAAATGGATGTCCTCCGACCGGATGCAAGAGGTAAGCCGAATGGTCAGAGAGGACAGGTCGGATGAATTCCTGCAAATGTTGAACTTTGTAAAGAACTTCAGAATAATCGGCCCGTTCGGGCGCAAGAACTTCGACAATTTCGGCACAGTTTTTCCGCCGGAAGAAGAAATTGACTTTGACGCAGACTATGCCGGAAGTACCAACCGGGTGCATTGGCGGAATGCTTCGGTTGATGATACGGGATACTTGGATTTCTTGAATCATCTGTCGCCGACCGACTGGGTCTGTGCTTACGCCTGTTGTAAAGTCATCAGCCCAAAGGCAGGCCCGGCACAGATTCGACTCGGCACCAACGATACCGCTACAGTTTGGCTTAACGGCGAGAAGATTCTCTCTGAGAATATAGAACGCACCGCGGCACCGGACAGTGACATCATTTCCGTTCGACTTGAGAAAGGTGAAAATACGGTTCTGATTAAAGTCTGCAATACCGAGTATAACTGGGGATTGTATCTGCGCGTTACAGACGGCCTGGGGGATGCGCTGAAAGGTTTGACATTCCGGCCATAACAGCGGGTGGCAGCCGTAGGAGCAACCCTATATGGTTGCCCAGGGCAGGCACTCGGGCCTGCCCCTACCGGGATGGTCACAATCGGAACAAGTGTCTTGCGAAACTATTTTCTCGCAATCATTTATCACTTCTGTCAGTTTTTTTTTTGTAACCTTGCCACTGCCCGGCTCGACATCCTTATATGTTGCGTTAGGGCTGCCGATGCGGACCTCGTCAACGAAGATAACACGTTTATCGGTTGTCGATTGGTCTTTCTCCGGCGTCATGTTCCAGACCCATTTGTAAATTCCGGTCTTAAAGTAGACGCCGCTCTGGTCGTTATAGCCTACAGGGCCTTCGTAGCGAATTTGTTTCCTGCCGTTCTTCCAAACCTCCAGCAGGCCGTCGGACTGCCATGACCATTTCACATGGAAGACCCAGTCGGTCCAGACGCCCGTTTCGTACCTGCCCAACTCCCGGCTTTTCGAGCCGTCCGGCCGGTTGCGTTTCATGATCCGGTCGGCATCCCAGCGCCAATTTATTCGCCAGTTCCCGTCTTGCGTCAAAACAGCCAGCGGCGGACTGCGCCAGACTTCGCCGGCCGAGAGATCGGGCAAAGCGTGCCATTGCGTGACAATTTCCGGCAGGGCGTCGCGCTTATAATCTTCGGGCAGAAAAATACTGAACCCGTACCAGCGTTCGACCTCGACTTTCGGTTCCTTCTTTAGGGTAAGCTCGGCCCGTTTGCTGCTGGCAACTATCGGGTCGTCCTTGCGAAGCTCGAATCGAACGGAGTGCTTGCCGGCGCGAACCGGATTGGTGACTATCAGCGCCGAATCTTCCCGCCCCAGCTCTTTGTTCCACTTTTTTAGGTCGCCGCTCTCGAAGTCACCTTCGAAAATCAATACATCCGAATTGCCTTTCGCTGGTGACACAGTCAGGATAAGCACCGCCGTTAAAACAGTCAGCCATAGCAATAATGTTGCCTTACCAATCGATTTTCGCATGATCTCTTCGAACTTTACGCCGGGCCAACTACAGAGGTGGCTTGTTAATTCATCGTGAATGCCTCATACTGCTTCGCCAGCGTTTTGCGGTCGGGCAGTGATCCTTCGCTCACCCGGATACGATACCGCAGCTTCAATGTTTGTCCTGCAGGAATCGTATGTTTGAAGAATTCCCCGAATCGTCCGTAATCACGATAAGCCGAATAAACCGCATCTGGATTCGGATTCGCCGGATCGCTCATATACTGAACGCTGTACCGCTTGCCGTTCAGTCCGTACTCCAGCGCAACCCACGGCAGGTCTTTGTCCTTTTTAGGATCAATCCCTTCCTTATGGAACAGATACTTTGCCTTGTCTTCGGCTGGCCCCTTGGCAACGCCGTCATGAGGCCGGTATTGAAAACCTGCATGTTCCGGATCGCCGTTGAGATAAACTTCGCCGTTGGGAGCTTTCAGCTCCGTCTCGAAGTCCAGCAGCACAATCGTTCCATCGCTCGGGCGATACACCGTCATCGTCCGCTTTTCGGCCACCATGACTTTACCCTCGCCGCTCTTCCAGTGAATCAGCGCCGTAGAAATCGCCTTTTCCGAATCCGTTTTTTTCTCCAGGAATTTCTGATGTACCTGTCTGACGCCATTGGTCATGTGCCATGTATCGTAAGATTTGCCTTCGAACTGCAGCTTGTTCCAGCCGATAAAGATTCCACGATGATGTGGATACAGAACTTTCTTAGTATACGGATTCTCCCCATCCGGCCCGTTCGTCAGCAAATTTTCACCCGTTTCATCGAAAACGTGATGAAACACTTTGTATGTCTCAAATATCCGCTGCTCGCTCGACTCGTCGGATTCGTACATATACCGCGTCACCTTCCGCCCGTCATACTGCAGGTCCAGATATTTTCCCTCTGTATCCTTCCATGAAAATCCCGCCCCGCAGGCAATGCTACCTGTAATACTAACCGTTAACAGCGCAACAACCAATTTCGTACAATTCATAATAAACCTCACATCAGCGAAAATTATTTGTAATTCGGATTTCCTTACAGATTCCAGGGCGCTCTTCTTGGTCGCCAGGTCATTCGGTTGGCTTCATCATCGCCGATGAACCGCTCGGCCTGCGGATCCCACTTGAGCGGCCGGTCGAGCAGCATCGCGATATTGCCCAGGTGACAAACCGTGCCGGTGCGATGTCCGATTTCGGCATTGCATATCGGGTCTTTCCTGCTCTTGATGCAGTCGAGGAAGTTCTGCTTGTGGTCATTGCTCTCGTAGAGATGTTTTTCATCAGGCCCGATGACCGAGGTCAAAAGCGACTCGGGGTCTGCCTGGAGTTTGCCGCGGTTGACATAAATCCATCCTTCGGTGCCCTCGAATCGCGTGCCGCCGCCTTTGCTGAGAAATATTTTAACGCCGCTGGCATAGGTGTACTCGACCTCCGCGTTCAGTGCCGTGGTGAACAGCCCGGTCTTGGGGAACTCGCCCTTGCCACGAATCTCTACGGGCCCGGTATCGTCCGACTGGTTGCCCCACTGTGCGATATCCAGATGGTGCGCGCCCCAGTTGGTCATTTGTCCGCCGGAGTATTCCAGAAGGAAGCGGAACTGATAGTGACATCGCTGGGTGTGGTATGGTTCCCACGGAGCGGACCCCAGCCACATATCGTAGTCGAAACCTTCCGGCACCGGCTCGGGCGTCCAGGTCGGCTCGCACGTCCTGTTGTTCCCGGAGATTCCCACTCTCATCGTGTGCAGTTTGCCTATCCGGCCGTTGACGACCAGCTCACAGGCCTTACGGAACTCGCTGCCGGAGCGCTGCTGGGAGCCGGTCTGGAAGACCCGGCCGTAGCGTTTTACTTCGTTCACGAGGGTCCGACCTTCGGCAATGGTCAAAGTCAGCGGCTTTTCGCAATAGACGTCCTTGCCGGCACGAACCGCGGCGATAGACGTCGGGACATGCCAGTGATCGGGCGTCGCGATAGAGACCGCGTCGATATCGGCGCGGGCCAGCACCTCGCGGAAATCGTTATAGCAAGACTTCGGGTCGAGCCCAACCGTTTTGCGGGCACTTTCTCTATGGCCTGCGTCGACATCACAAACAGCCACAACCTGGCAGCCGGACTTTGCTTTGAATCCCTTCATATTGCTGCTGCCCTGGCCTCCGGTGCCGATACAGCCCATCGTGATGCGGTTGCTCGGAGCGTCGGCGCCGAAAACCGATGATGGAATAATCGTCGGCCAAACAATAGCGGCTCCTGTCACAAGGGCGGAGCCTTTCAGGAAATCCCTGCGGTTTACGGTCGTTGGCTTATTGATTCTTCTGCTGCTCATTATCTTTGCCTTATTATTATCTGCGAGTTATTGCTGTCTAATCGAGCGTTCTGATTCTTATGTTGCGGAACTCGACCTGGTCGCCGTGTCCGCAAAAGCCGATGTGACCGCTGCTTCGCTCCAGGCCGGGGTGCTTGTTGCCGTCGATAGCCTTGGGTGTGCTCGCTTTCTCGATGTCGGCATCGATAATGGTCGTGCCGTTCAGCTCTATCTTTATTTGTTTGCCTTTTGCCGTCACCTGCTGATAGTTCCACTCGCCAACGGGTTTGAGGTGGCCCTTTTTCGCCGGCACGACGCCGTATATCGAGCCGTGATGCTGGTAGTCCTTTAGCCAGCCCGTGTACCGCGGAGACTGATCGTCCAGAATCTGAAGCTCCATCCCGTCGTACGCTGCATTGCCCGTGAGTGGTGCACGAATCCCCAGCCCGTTGTTGGCGCCGGGTGTCAGCCGGAATTCGAATCTGAAGATGAAGTCGCCGTA
>CAYTNN010000046.1:0-15706 GCA_964439135.1 uncultured Pirellulales bacterium | reverse complement strand
TCGACGACTATCTGGCCGTTCAGCATAACCGTGACCTTCTCGCCGATCATGAAGATTCTAAACGTGTTCCACTGCTCGACGGGCTTATCCGCGACTTTCGTCGGCTTGCTCGGATTCTTCTGGTTGTTGTACAGACCGCCCGAACCGACATCGGCGTTTGGTCGCTGCGTGTCCCATATCTGAACCTGGGGTGAGCCTCGCAGATAAATGCCGCTGTCGCCGTCTTTCAGGATTTTCCAATCCACTAACATCTCGAAGTCGCCGTAATCTTTTGCAGTGCACAGGCTGCGTCCCTTGCCGCTGAATACGAGCGCGCCATCGACGACCTTCCAGTTCGCCCTCATGTTGTCGTCAGCTTCTTTTTGCAGTTCCTTGAGTTTGTCCGGCGTAAGCGTTGCCCTTGTTGACGGGTTGTCATACGGACCTTTCAAAAGCCCTTTCCAGCCGGCGAGGTCTTTGCCGTTGAACAGGGCGACAAAGCCTTTCGGCGGCTTATTCAACGCTTGCTCGGCGCCCGTGCTTGTGGCTGCGTATGCAAGGCTAACCAAAACAACAGCCAGCACAGCAAGAGTTAACGACAGGTTTGAATAAGAATTGCGTTTGTTCATTTTGTTTCTCCTTCTTCGTTTTCAGGATTGCCGGTTGCTGCCGGGATGCCGCTGCTGCTCATCTCCACGATCAGAACGCCGGGCACATATCTATCCCCCATGTTCTCCAGAAGGGTGAAAGACGGGATTCGAACCCGCGACCCCCGGATCCACAATCCGGTGCTCTAACCAGCTGAGCTACTCTCACCACAAATCTTGCTCCAACTAAAAACTGAATTTTATCAGGCCGGCTAATTTATGTCAATGCCCATCGCTAAAAATCGTGCAAAAGGCCTTTGAGTCTTACAGCTTGCAGGAAAATTCTCTTGAAAAATCCGGCTAATTATGGTACAATACCGCCTAAAATGGGGTTTTAGCTTTAATAATACACATTTACCCCATATATTTAACACAATTCAGCTTGCCACGGGGGGGATAACTCATGGCTCACGAAAAAAGATGTGATAATTGTTGTTTTTCAACGTATGCCACCGGTGCAGGCAGAGCGGTCCTGATCTGCCGGCAGAAACAAGGTTCCGTAGGCAGGTGGACCATCCGCCCGCTGCAGCAGAAATGCGAAAATTTCTATCCATCATGCTTCGCCAATCCGCGGAATGAAAAGCCGCGTCTCATTCCTCTGACTCGCGGCCTGTTCACTGTCGTCGATGCCGAAGATTACTTATGGCTGAGCAAATATACATGGTTCGCCGAGGGTACGGGCGGGAATTTCTACGCCGTGCGAAAAGCCGGCGGCAGGAGCATCAAAATGCACCGCCAGATAATGAACGCTCCGGACCATCTGGTCGTGGACCATATCGACCATAACGGCCTGAACAATCGCAAGGAAAACCTGCGCATCTGCACTTTCGCCGAAAATTGCCGGAACCTCCGCGCCACTCGGCATAAAAGCTCCAAATACAAAGGCGTCCACTGGCACAAAAAATGTAAGAAATGGGCCGCCCAGATAACCTGCGATCACAAAACCCACCACCTCGGCTATTTCGGCAATGAAATTGAAGCCGCCAAAGCTTATGACAAAGCCGCTCGAAAATATCACGGAGAATTTGCCCAGCCGAATTTCCCCCATATTTAGCCCGGCAATTCATTGCCGGGTGCCTTTTGCCTTTTATTCGACGGCAATCTTCAAAACGACTTTGTGGATTTCTCCGCTGCTTACGAGCGGGGCGTGGGCATCCTTTGGGAAGAAGATAACGAACGAGCCGGCCGGCACCGGTGTCCAGCTATCCGGCTGGTCTTTAAAAAACATAATGTCCTTATCCGCGTCATACTCTGTATCTATCACCTTACAGCCGGCGGTTGGCTTGAAGCCCATCTCGTCCGTCCCGACGATGACATATTGAATATCTATGTATTTGCGGTGCGCTTCCAGTTTCGCTTCGGAGCGGCTCCGGCCGGGGCCTTTGCTGATCATGCAGAACAAACGGTCGCCGTCGATTTCATAACGGTCGGCCGGCAACTCGGCCAATCCATCCTGCCGCAGAAACGCAAACGCCTTTTCGAACGCCGGGTGCATGTTGAAATAGCGTTCGGCATGTTGAAGCTTATTGATGATAATCTGGTCTCTTTCCATTTGTACCTTGGCCTCCTTCTGACTCGAACAGGATGTGATAGCGAAAATCAAAACGCAAACAGCAAGCCCAACTACAACACGGCGACAAATAATCCCTTTATCCATAATACCAATTCTCCAAAAGTAAATATCTATCAATTCCTTTCGACAGGCCCGAAGTCACCTGTTTTTTCTTGCCCACACCGGACTATAATACAACGAATCTGTAAACGTTGCTAAAGAATTTCTTCTTTCCCGTTGATTTCGCTCAAGGTAAAATCCGTTGAGTAATCAGGTTAGAAATAAAACGCATGTCACAATATACCCAACAGGCAGAGAAAAGATGCTATGCATGTTTAATTCTTGCCTTACTCCTTAAATTCTCTCCCTGCGATGAGTTTTTACAGCGACTTCCTCTACCCCAATGGTGTGGTATTACATTACATATTACGTAGCGTAAAATATTCTCAAACGTATATCTCACTTTCTTCAGACACAGGTAATCTGTCGTCAGGTTGCACATCGAGCCATTGCAGCATACCAAGATTGCGGATAGTCGATGCGACTATGGTTTTGTCTAATTGCGGTTTCCTTCGCTGTTTCCATTTCATCACTGCTTCAAGGACATCCATTTCCGAGACTGGTGAATCGTTTTTTTGCTTGAGTGCAATTGCTGTAAATATTACTGTGGCGAGTGTTTCCGCCTGCATTGTGTCCACTCTCATAAACAAGTCTGTGGTCTTTTCAATTATGTGAATGTATTTTTCCAGCAAAGAGTCATAACGTTTCCGATATACTTCGTAAGCCGGGCCTACCTTAACTTCGAACATTCGGCCCAAACGTTCTTCCTGCAATAGGTTGCTGTTTATCAGCTTAGACTCGGCTAGCTTAAGTTCTTTAGAAAATGGTCCGTAGCTCGATCTTTGGTGCCTAAATCCCGTTGGCAATCCTTGTTCCGTAGCTACATAGGCGATCTTTTGAAAAATTGTCCTACCGATGGGCCGATGGTAAGGTTGTTTTTCAATCCGGTGCAAAATCTCGACAAGACCTACCCAGGCAGGATTGAATGCGAGCCGGTCATTTCGGAAGCCATTATGATTCGCTTTAACTGTTTTCCCTGGATTTTGCAGAAATGACTCTGACAGTTCAGCAGGATTTGTGCCATATGGGGCGTACATCTCCACAGGTATATCCATTTTTTTAACACGCTCATAGATCAAGGGCCCAACGACTTTCCACTCCAATTGACCGTTCCCGCACCCAAGAGGAGGCATAGCAATAGAAGTAATACCCCAACGCTTATAATGCGCTAAGAGATAATCCAAACCCTTCTTAATGTCACTCACTTTTGAAACGGATTTCCAGTGCTCTTTGGTTGGGAAGTTCAAAATTTGCTGGCCGAATAGGCTTTTATAGATATAGGGCTGTCCGATGTGTACTTCATGACATTCACATCGCTGCACATAATCCTTGAACATTTCAGGGAATCGATTCTTGAACTCCAGAGCTATCCCCTTACCCATTATCCCAACACAGTTTATGGTGTTGACAAGGGTTTGTGCCTTGGATTTCAATATATCGCCCACTATAATCTTCATGTCGGTCTCTTAGAAGAATATATCACTTTTAATACATACGGTCAATCCCATCCTGAGTTTCTTAAAAGCATCGAGGGCTGTCTGATTTGCTACGTAGGCATCCAATATGTATTGAGGTTCTACTTTGTCCGGCACGAGAACTTCCGCACACTTCACGGACTTGTGTGCCCACTCCTCATATTGATTGTCTCGATGTGTCCAATATTGTGCGAAAAGTCTATCTTTATCGATTGCCGCTAAACCCTTTGAAACTGGATAAAAGCGAACATAATCGCTCGAAGCGTTTTGGTCGGCGATTATAACATTAGGTAAATCTATAACTTCTGCATTTATACGAAGCACGCTGATTTTGGTATTTTGATCTCTGCGTCTGCTTAGCATTGGATTATGAGCATCGAAATAGAGATTAGCAAAATCGTGCAGTTTCTTGTTCGTTCCATGAATTTTCTTGATCTTACGCTTCTCCTGCATTTCTTGCATGGCGATAGAATCATCATGAGGTAGTTTAACTGACTTATTATGAGACAATATCCCATGTTCAATAATAGATTGAACATTGGAAATAAGGGAAATAAAGTACAATTCTTTCACATCGGAACGGTCCATTATCGTTTTTCCTTAAACTGCTTCACACCTTAAGCTGCAAAATACACAGAAATAATGAAAAATCAATAAAATTCAAAATTCCTCTATGAAACAATTGCCGACCTGGCGATTGGACTGTAAAAATGGCCTGGCGGGCGATGCCTACCAGGCCTTTTTCCGGTTAACCGCTGTCCGCCTTGCGCTTATCGCACTTCGGCGGCTCTCCCAACAGTTAATAATCATATTATATGCTATTTAACGTCAATAATCAAGCAAATTCGTCAATAGCCGTTCGCAAATAATCATTAATCAATCATCAATAATCAATAATCATTTACTTTACTGCTGCCTGAGCCGCGGCGAGTCTTGCTATCGGGACTCTGAACGGCGAGCATGAGACGTAGTTCATGCCGACACGGTGGCAGAAGTCGATACTGCTGGGCTCGCCGCCGTGCTCGCCGCAGATGCCGACCTTCAGTTTCTTTTTGGTCTTTCTGCCGAGCTTTGTGCCCATTTCGACGAGCTTGCCGACGCCTGTCTGGTCGAGCTGCTGGAACGGGTCTGCGGCGTAAATGCCCTTATTGACGTATTCGCCGAGGAACGTGCCCGCATCGTCTCGCGAGAAGCCCATCGTCATCTGCGTCAGGTCGTTTGTGCCGAAGCTGAAGAACTCGGCCTCGGTGGCGATTTCGTCGGCCGTCAGGGCCGCCCTCGGGACCTCGATCATTGTGCCGATCATATACTTGATTTTGGCTTTCTTCTCTTTGAAGACCTGCTTGATCTCGTCCACGATTTCGTCTTTGACCAGCTTAAGCTCCTTGACTGCGCCGACGAGTGGGACCATGATTTCGGGCAGGACTACCTTGCCGGACTTCTTGACGTTCAGCGCCGCCTCGATAATGGCTCTTGCCTGCATCCTGGCAATTGCTGGATATGTAATCGACAAACGGCATCCGCGGTGGCCGAGCATCGGGTTGAACTCGTGCAGTTGTTCGACCTTTGCCTTGACGACGGCGGGTTTGACTTTGAGTCTCTTTGCCATCTCCGCCTGGCTCTTGGTATCCTGCGGCAGGAACTCATGCAGCGGCGGATCGAGCAGACGAATCGTAACCGGCAGTCCGGCCATGGCCTTGAAGATGCCTTCGAAATCGGTTCGCTGATATGGCAGTAGCGTCTTCAATGCGCCTTCGAACTGCTTTCTGGCGGTTGCGTATTCCTTTTCGATTGCCTTTTTCTCTTTAGCGGTTGGAGCTGCTTCGACCTTTGCGAGCATGATGGCGTAATCGTCGGCGGCGAGAATCATCTGCCGGACGGGCCATATTCTGTCGCCTTCGAAGAACATGTGCTCGGTCCTTGTAAGGCCGATGCCTTCGGCACCGAAGTCTCTGGCACGCTTGGAATCTTCCGGCGTGTCGGCGTTGGTGCGGACGCCCAGCTTGCGGACGCTGTCGCAAATGTTCAGGAACTTGCCGAAGTCGCCGCTCAAGGTCGGCTCGACGGTAGCTAATTGCCCCGTCATTACTTCGCCTGAGGAGCCGTCGAGACTCATCCAGTCGCCTTCCTTGACGGTCAGCTTGCCGAGGGTGAATTTCTTCGTTGCATAGTTGATATTCAGTGCGCCGACACCTGCAATACAGCATTTGCCCATGCCGCGTGCGACGACGGCCGCGTGGCTTGTCATGCCGCCGCGGGCAGTCAAAATACCGACCGCCGCGTCCATGCCGCCGATGTCTTCGGGGCTGGTTTCTATCCGGACGAGGATGACCTTCTTGCCCTTGGCGTTCCATGCTTCGGCGGTTTCGGCGGTGAATACTACCTGGCCGACGGCGGCGCCGGGCGAGGCCGGAAGGCCCTTGGCGATTACAGTACGCCTGGCTTTCGGGTCGAAGTGCGGATGCAGCAGGCGATCCAACTGCTCGGGCGTGACGCGGGTGACGGCGTCCTTCCTGGTAATGAGTCTTTCGGCGACCATGTCCACGGCGTTCTTGACGGCTGCTTCGGCGGTACGCTTGCCGGTTCGGGTCTGGAGGATGTAGAGCACCTTATTCTGGATGGTGAATTCCATGTCCTGCATGTCTTTGTAGTGCTTCTCCAAGCGGGTCATCAGGGCGGTGAGCTGCTTGTAAGCCTTGGGCATTACCCTTTTTAATTTTATCAGCGGAATTGGTGTCCGGATGCCGGCGACGACATCCTCGCCCTGGGCGTTCATCAGGAACTCGCCGTAGAACTCTTTCTTGCCGGTGCTGGGGTTGCGGGTGAAGCAGACGCCGGTGCCGCAGTCGGAGCCCATGTTGCCAAAGACCATCGCCTGGACGTTGACGGCGGTTCCGAGCAGGCCGGTGATGTTGTTGAGCTGGCGATATTTGACCGCGCGGGCGATATTCCACGAGCCGAAGACGGCGTTGATGGCGTGAGTGAGCTGGAGCTTGCCGTCCTGCGGGAAGAGTTCGCCGACGTGCTTTTTGTAGACGGCTTTATATTTGTCGACGACGTCTTTTAGCTGATTGGCGCTGAGTTTGTTGTCGAGCTGGACGCCGGCCTTTTCCTTCGCGGCGTGAATTACCTCTTCGAAGTATTCGTGGCTGCAGCCCATAACTACGTCGCCGAACATATCGATGAACCGGCGATAAATATCATACGCAAACCGGGGATTCTTCGTCTTCTTGATGATCCCCGCAATCACGTCATCATTCAGCCCCAAATTAAGAATGGTGTCCATCATTCCGGGCATCGATACGGCGGCTCCGCTTCTTACGCTTACTAAGAGGGGCTGGTTCGGGTCGCCGAGCTTGGCGTTCATGGCCTTTTCGAGCTTCGCGAGGTTCTTGTCGACTTCCGCCGCCAGCCCTTTCGGCCATTTTCCCTTGGATTTATGATATTCATCACAGACCTTCGTAGCGATAGTAAATCCCGCCGGCACAGGCACACCGAGGCTCGTCATCTCAGCGAGATTCGCCCCTTTACCGCCCAGCAGCACTTTCATCTTGGCATTGCCTTCGGCTTTTCCGCCGCCGAAGAAGTATACGCGTTTTTCTGACATTCTATAGTTCTCCTACTAACATTAAAGTTGACTCAAAAACGCTTTATATATGATATTTTCACACGCATGTCAATCCTTAAAAAAGAGAGCCTCCCGCTGCAAAACACTGCTCATCAATAGGACAACGTTGATATCCGCATCGGTGGGCGGAAAATTCGGTTTCCGGCACCATTCATGAACAAGAGGGATGCGTTTTCAAAATATTCCAGCCACAAAAACAAAAAAAAATTGGAAATTCTCAAAAAGACTATCAACATTTCCCGGTTCAGAATCGCTACAGTAAGAGAGAGCGGGTGTGTGTGCATAAAAAGCGGGCTTAAAATCCAAATTTTCAAGTTGGGAGAAAGTGGCGCAGCGGTTCATGAGTTCGAAATCGCCTGATATTGCCGAAAGACTAATATTAACACGGGTAGTCTGTCATCAAGACAGAAGAGCTTTGGCTACCCTTTATCTAAAATACCATAAGCAGATCGAGTCCTATATTGCCTCCTATATTAGCTCTGCTACAGATACGGAAGACCTGGCCCAGGAAGTATTTATTCAACTTTGTGCGGGCAAAGGCCATTATGACGGCCGCACAGAAGTAAAGTCGTACCTCCTGGGTATCGCCCGCAACATAATCCGAAGGTATTACAGACGAAAAAGAAAAATAAGTTCGTCGGAAACTGTTTTTATTCGCTCGATTGATACCATTCGTCCCGGCTATGATATCCATCAGCAGTTCGAGAGAATCACTGAAGATGCGATAACCCGATTGCACCCCAAAGAGCGCCAAGCCATCAGGTTGAGATTTGTAGAAGGCCTTGGCCCGAAAGAGGCCGCAAAAAAGGCTGGATGCTCAATAGGCGCTTTCTACAAACGGTTGGAGAGGGCTGAGAAGGCCATGCGAGAAGCCGTAAAAAACAAAAAAGATTAATTTTTTAATTTTTTTCTTGATTTTTTCTTGCTTTTGTATACGATATTATTGAAAGCGTAATACATCATAGAACGTAAAACTTCCTCGAATCGTCTTATTGTTAACCGCACCTAACTTACCGTGCCCGGGGTTTGCACGGAGATATCCGTAGGATATGGAATTCTCCGAAGGCGGATTTCTGTCCGTAAACCTCAGGCAAAATGACTGTAATATAGGGAGAATTATGATGTGCGGGGCAAAAGGTTATACGCCGGTTGAAATAAGGATTCCCAATCGGCAAAGCGGATTGTTGGCTGGGCGAAATAGAAGATGCATTTCTAAAAGAGCGGGATTTACACTCATCGAGCTATTGGTTGTGATAGCCATTATTGCGCTGTTGCTGGCGATATTGGTGCCCGCGCTTCAACGGGTAAGGAAGCAGGCTAAAGCGGTTGTCTGTCAGTCGAACCTGAGACAATGGGGCACTATCTGGGCTACATATACACAAGATAATGACGGTTCTTTACCGAGCCGGACATTACAACCTAATTGGACTCTTACATATACGCTTTATATGTTATGGGGTTGGAATGGTGATAGTGAGAGTTTGGATATGGATGAGTGCACCAGAATCGAGGGTATAATGTGTTGTCCTTTGGCCACAAAGCCTGTAAATCCAACCGGTGAAGATAATGTTAAACCCGTAGGCGGAACGTTTATGGCATGGGGTAGGTGCTGGCCTAAAGGATTCCTGCCGAATGGGTATGGCAGCTATGGCATAAACAAGTTCGTTTATTGGTCCGGCCTGCCTGCAGATTCCAACACGGAATCCCGATTGTACTGGAGAACCTCCGATGTAAAGGGGGCATACAATATACCAATATACTTGGATGCTTGCTGGGTGAACAATTGGTGGATTGTTGATAATATTGCCCCTCCAGGGCATGATGCTGTGCCTACTTGCCGGAACCCAGATGATACTCCTATTCACGAGCCTATAAGTCTTGAGAATTTCTGCATTAACCGGCACGATGGGTACGTAAATGGGCTTTTTATGGATTGGTCTATAAGGAAGGTTGGGCTCAAGGAGTTGTGGACGTTGAAGTGGCATCGCGAGTTCGACACGGCAAACGAATGGACAAAAGCCGGCGGGGCAAAGCCCGAAGAATGGCCGGAGTGGATGAGAAACTTCAAAGACTACTAAATAAAAGAGCTTCTCACAGAAAAAGCCATCTTGCACAGAATAGTAGCAAGAAAAAGTTTTTTTTGCTTATAAATCTTTCCTTATAAAACACTTCCGCAATCACCCCAGAAAAGTACGAATTATCTTTGTCGAATTTTGTGATTTTCGGACAATTATAAATAGAGAGCAATTGTTTTTCGATGAAA
The DNA here is from genome assembly GCA_964439135.1 of uncultured Pirellulales bacterium. Taxonomy (GTDB): domain Bacteria; phylum Planctomycetota; class Phycisphaerae; order Sedimentisphaerales; family Anaerobacaceae; genus JAFGPJ01. Next base: position 6,042 of record CAYTNN010000046.1, on the reverse strand, counting down.
GTGAGATAAGAAAGGAGGTGTTGCCAATGAGAACATTAGATTAGGTATTAAGTTTCGTTGCTCTCAATTTTATATGTATTCTTGTTGTGTGGAGATAGATTTTCAAATTTTTATGATGATGAATATTTCTGAAAAGGAGTTATTACAATGAAAAGATCAGGTATATCTCAAATAGCGGTACTCTTTGGATTGGCCATCGGCCTTATAGTTCTTCTGGCTGGATCGATACCGGTAGGCGTGAGTGGAGAATTATTTACCGGAGGCTGGACGCCGTACACAAGGTCTGGCTGGCCTAGACCCTGTGACACTGATTGGAACTGTGGACCACTAAACTTGGCCTGCACACTGGGGCCGGGCGTGGGGAACTGCTATGACCAATGTAGCGGAACTTTTACTGCTTATTGCACAAGTGCCTCAGGCTATGATTGTTATGGCGGAGCTTTCACTGGTTTTGTGGCAGCACAAGGTACTACCGTAACCTGGAGCGGTAATGGAACATCAGCCGGCCAGGTATGCTCAGGAGAATTGGCCGATTTTGGTGATTACATGATGTGTGAGGTAAAACTCCACGGTGCAGTATGTAACCTTTGATGGTCTTGGTTTTGATTGAAGTTGGGCGTCTTTCAGGGACGCCCAACTTTAATTTCGGATTATGGCCTGTCGGGATGCAAACACTTGCCGAATAATGCGATAATATTATAGGAACAATGGTAGCTGTTACTGTCGGAGAAGATATATGTGTAAGCGAATGATGATCATTTCATTGCTTTTGATGACTTTGAAGTCAGCCTTGGCTGGGAATCATCCAAGCGCTAACGAACTGCTTGATAGATACGCTTCAAATCAGGACAAGATCCGGTCATGGATTATTAGATACGAGATGTCAGCCGAAATCGGCGTGGTCGGAGAAAAGGTAGAAAAGAGAGTTAGATCTTGTGAACTACGCCTTGATGATGAACGAACCAGCAGTCGCGTCCATAAATGGGGTGATTACGGCGGGGAACAGATTCTTCAAAGCAACTCCACTTACATAAGCCTCACGTGGGATGGGCAGAGATACATAAAGTACCGGAAGAAAGGCAATAATGAACCGGGTTTGGTTTACGTTGACAGATTTGAAGACGCGGATCAATCCGTTATGGATTGGGAGTTGAATTCCCTTAGATACAAACACGATGCCGCCTGTTTGATGGGCTTTTATATAGGCACTTTCGAGCGTATTGATAAGGTGCTTCGCAATGCCCGCGAAATATCCGTTCGGAGTGAACCTGAGTTGATAGGTGGAGTCAAGTGCCATGTTATCGACGCCAAAACGAAGTATGGCGACTATACGCTTTGGATAGATCCACAGCATGGTTACAATATTGCCAGAGCACACATCTGGCTCAGCAAAGATGAGAACCATTTCGAATATGACAAGCCCACCAACAAAAAGATTTACAGCAATACGCTGGAAATCATTCGTTTTGAACAGATTGATGGTTTGTGGTTTCCTGTGGAAGCGGAGATGTCGGGCCGGCAGCTACGTGACAATCCGGAGGCAAAGCCATATACAGGCAAAATACATTTCAAAGTAAATGAGATGATTCCTAACCCGGATCACGAAGCATCTCGCTCTTTTGTCGGGTCTGATGTCCCGAACGGGACAAAAACAGTTATTGTGCCCGTGCTTAACATAGTGTACACGTGGCAGGACGGCAAACTGATAAAGAGAATCAACGAGAAAGCAATTGCAAGGATCGACAAGATAGTAGATGACATGGTTGCTCAGGACAAGGTTCCTTCCATGCTGGCTAACGGCTTAAGAAGCGATGTCTCTGAACCTGTATCGCAAGATGAATCTCAGCAGATTACTACCGATGGGGATCAACAACAATCGGCTCTATCTGCTTTGGAAGCTGACAATAAGTCAACTGAGCAAGCAATCTTAGAAGAAGGCTCTGAGGCGCACATGACCGATAAGGAGCATCTCGAACCGGGCAAATCTCCTTTAGGGAGTCAGGGCAAATCGTTGCCGCAGTCTGCCACTGGTGATTCGGTCAAAGCGGTTGCCAATGATGGCCAGTCAACAGAGACCTCTGAATCCGTCTCGTCCAACCGTGACCAACTGCGCCCCCACTGTGGTCTGTACTGTATTTATAGTATTTTGAAATTGACCGGACAGAAGATAGATTTTCGGGAATTGGTTAAGACCGATTACTTCGGCTCGCGTAAAGGCAGTTCATTGGCTGAACTTCAGAAAGCAGCACACGACTATGGATTTCATGCGGGAATCGCTGCACGGCTCACCACGCGCGTTCTCCGTAATAGTCCTTATCCGGCCATTCTTCATGTCAAATCCAATGGTGAGTCTGATCAGTACGACCACTTCGAACTGTTCATGGGAACCCAAAACGGCCAGGCGAAGCTGTTCAATCCTCCTGAATCACCAAGGCTGGTTCCTTTTTACGAGGTGGCTCCGCTATGGGACGGCCTCGCACTGTTTGTTTCGGCCAAACCATTTGACATCGACGCCATATTTAATATCCAGCGTGATAGATTAATCGTCTATGCGGTAATTGGGATCTTAGCGATTATAATTGTTCAATTAGCGAGGCGGCTATGCCTTGTCTTTACGTACCCTTTGTCTCGACGTTGGCAATTGGGCCTTTCTGTAGCCCAAGGCACGGCCATCGGGATTGTGGCCCTGTTGTGCGGGATGATCTACCATTTCACTTACGATGGCGGCTTATTGGCCAACACTAACGCTGTAGCCTCGCTCCAAAGAGGCCATGCGGGCAATTTCATCCCAAAGGTAAGCGAGAAGGAAGTTCGCAAGCGGCTTAATACCGATACAATTTTTATCGACGCCAGACTTGCTCGTGATTTCAAGATAGGACATCTGGAAGGGGCGATCAGTGTACCGATTGATGCGAATGATTTGGAGTATCAATCGGTGACGTCCAAGATTACAAACGATGCCTGCATTATAGTTTATTGTCAGAGTGCCCGCTGCAAATTCGCCGAGAGGGTAGCGGTTAAGCTTGTCTCAGATGGTTTTTCCGATATCTCGATATTCAAGGGAGGCTGGGCCGAATGGATTGACAAAAACGGCGAGCCTCCTACTAAGAAAACTTTTGGCAAACAAAATGGTGAAAGACACGAACAAACATAATATGAGCCTACCAAGACAAGAGGACGTGCTAAGCGAGCCCGAAATCATTTCGCAGAGATCGGCTTCCCGGAGGCAACTCTTTGTGTACCTGCTTATTTTTGTTTGTATTTCGGTTTTCCTCGTACATATGCCGGCGCTGTCTGCCCGGGCAATATTTCACGACGACCATATGTATGTTACGAATAATGCACTCGTAAAAAATCCCAGTTGGGCCTCGGCCCGGCGGTTTTTTGCCGAGGTCCTCAAGCCGTCCACAGTCAAAGGTTACTACCAGCCGTTGACAATGATATCACTGATGATTGATAGCGGCCTCGCGGGGCGAACTAACAGCTTCAGGACCTTTCATCGCACAAGTCTTCTGCTACATGTGACCAATACCGCACTGGTGGCCGTATTGCTTTACCTTCTATTCGGCCAGGCGCTTGTTGCTGCGGGGGTAGGCTTACTTTTCGGGTTGCATCCTATGACGGTCGATTCTATTTGCTGGTTGAGTGAACGCAAGACATTGCTGGCTACTTTTTTTGCGCTATCGTCCATCATCTTATATGTACGTTTTGCCCGTCTTGGCAAAAAGAGATACTTCATCGGTTGCTTTGTTGCATACGTGCTTGCCCTGTTGGCCAAACCGATTACGGTTCCATTGCCGGCGATGATGCTATTGATGGATTATTGGCCACTCAAGCGCATTCGTTGGAAGGTGGTTATAGAAAAGCTCCCTTTATTTGCTGTTGGAACTCTTTTCGCCGTCATAACCTGCATTTCTCAAAGCCGGTCGGGCAATGTGCGGTTGCCGGGCCAGCATAATCTACTGGACGTCATGCTCATACTTTGTCACAATACCGTTTTTTATCTGTACAAAATCGTATGGCCGGTTAACCTCTCTGCGTATTATGGGTACTCTACCTACCGCATGGTGCTTACAGGTATCGTTGGGATGTGCATCTTGATTCCTTTGCTTGTTATCTCATTGCGTTGGACACGTGCGTTAATCACTTGTTGGCTAATGTTTTTCCTTGCGATTTTGCCAACTATGGGCATCATAGGAGTTACACCCGTAATAGCAGCTAACAGGTATACCTACCTTCCCATATTGGGCTTGCTGATACTAATTGCATCATTTCTGGCTTGGTTTCAAACTTTTAGTTGCAGACGAAAGACAATTGCCGGTTGTGCTCCAGTAATGGTTGTTTTGCTGACGCTTGCCGGGGCCGAGGCCGTTGCCGCACGTGGGTATCAATATTACTGGCGCGATACTGTGCTTCTCTATGAGCATATGTTGACAATATGCCCACGGTCTGCTATGTTACACAGCGATCTGGGGGTAGTACTATCGTGGCAGAACAAAACTGATGAGGCAATCAGTCAATTCCGCCAAGCCCTCAAGATCGCGCCTCGCTTTGCCCTCGCGCACTTCAACCTCGCTACTGAACTTAGAAGGCTTAATGATAAGATTGACGAGGCGACATGTCATTATCGTAAGGCCCTGGAGATTGATCCATTTTATACTGAGGCGCGCCTCAATTTAGGTCTTATTCTCAAATCAAAAGGTCAATACGAAGAGGCAATCAAACAATTCCGCAAGGTCTTACAGACAAATCCCGAGTTGGTTGGGGCACACTATAACCTTGGCATGGCTTTGATATTGGGAGGCTGGCCTGATAAGGGGCTAAGGAGTCTTCGAGAGGCCGTGCGTCTAAGTCCCGCCAGCCTGATTTACTTGAAAGAGCTGGCGTGGTTCCTATCCACCCACCCTGACCCGGAGGTTCGAGATGCCGACAAATCTTTACGTCTTGCCGAACGGGCCTCGGAACTGACCATGAATCGAAATCCGGAAATCCTTGATACATTGGCGGCGGCATACGCAGCGAGAGGACAATTCAGCTTAGCAGTGTCATTGGCCGAAAGAGCGCTGACGTTCGCCGACCGCACGCGAAATAAGGAGTTTACAATGCAAATCAGCGAGCGACTTGAGCTATATAAACATCGAAAGCAGTATATACAGAACCCGCGTGAACAAATAAAACAATTTCTTCCGGCTGTCTCAGAAGATAAATCAGAAACGGAAAATGAGAACATAGAGGAAGTATCGCTATGAAAATCCACATACTGAAAAAAGAACGATTGTTTTCTGCCTTCGTATTAATTGTGCGTTTAGGCCTCGGATGCATGTTCCTCTGGAGCAGCTTGCCGAAGATCCGCCAGCCGTATGATTTTCTTTCCAGCGTGTATAACTACGAGATTGCCGGTCCCAGTCTTGGAATGTTGGTTGCAATTACACTACCCTGGGTCGAGTTGCTGGTCGGCGTATGTCTGGTAGGCGGCATCTTTGTTGGTGGCGCACTGCTGGTTAGTATCGGGATGGCCGCCATGTTCACGTTCACTCTTGCATTCGCTCTGTACCATGGCCTTGAAATAAGTTGCGGCTGCTTTAGCACCTCCAACATAGAAAACATAAGCTACGCAACCCTGATACGTGCGTGTGTCATATTGCTATTGAGCGCTCTTGCGTACGGCGCTCTTGTATTCATCATGCAACCCCTTACCAAGCACGCGACGTCGTAAAACTGCTAATACACGATTCACTATTGACTGGCAATTTCTTCGCCATTTCCTAAAATATCTCTACACGGTGCGGACCTCTCAAAGACTTAAGACTAACACTTTTTGGAGAATAAATCAAAATCTGGTTTGGAAATTTTCTTGAAAAACAACCCCGCACCGCAGGGGTGCGGGCTAAACTTTTGTTTTTTGAAAAAATCCTTTCCATTGGCCCCGGAAATGTTGTATTATCATTAGCTTTATTGGAAATCGTAAACTGGCTTTTTGGAGACTCAAAAGTGGCTAATACCGGCGATATTCGGAATATTATTCTTTTAGGGCACGGCGGG
>CAYTNN010000045.1:11525-25533 GCA_964439135.1 uncultured Pirellulales bacterium | reverse complement strand
ACGGCGTGGGCGAACGGGCCGGCAACGCGGCTATCGAAGAGGTCGTTATGGCGATACATACCCGGCGTGACTTCTTCGACGACGTCGAGACCAACATCAACACGCGCGAGTTCTCTCGGACGAGCAGGATGGTGGCCGACATGCTCGGCATGCCGGTGGCGGCCAATAAGGCGATTGTCGGCCGCAACGCGTTCGCACACAGCTCCGGCATTCACGTGGACGGATTCTTGAAGAAGCGCGAGACGTACGAGATTATGAGGCCCGAGACGATTGGGCTGGCCGAGAGCCGCGTTGTATTGACGGCGCGTACGGGCCGGCACGGGTTGCGTCACCGCCTCGAAGAGATGGGATACACGTTGTCCAAGGAAGAATTGGAGAAGACGTACGAGCGATTTTTAGCCGTGGCCGACAAGAAGAAAGAAGTCTTCGATGAGGATCTCGCCGCGATTATCAGCGATGAAATTTACGTAGTCGAACATGTGTATGAGTTGGAATATCTGCACGTGGCCAGCGGGACCGGCACACTTCCGACGGCAAGCGTTAAGATGAAAATCAAAGACGAAATCAAACAGGCAGCGGCCTGCGGCGACGGCCCGGTCGATGCGGCGTATGAAGCGATAAGAGAAGCAACGGGACTTTCGCCGAAGCTGGAGAACTATGCTATCCGTGCTGTGACCGGCGGCAAAGAAGCGCTCGGTGAAGCGACGGTTCGAATCGCCGAAGACGGCAGAATATTCACCGGCCGGGGCATCTCGACCGACATAATCGAAGCATCGGCCAAGGCTTACGTCGACGCCATCAACCGAATGGTTGCGGCACAAGAAAAAGGCGGAAAGACCGACGTCAAAGCGGAACTTTAATTAACGGAGAATAAAGAAGAAAATGGGAATGACAATAACCGAGAAAATACTGGCAAGGGCGGCCGGCAAAAAAACAGTCTCACCGGGCCAGCTTGTAGATGCGAAGATCGACATTGTGATGTGCCATGATGTTACGACTCCGCCGGCGATTTCGATGCTGGAAGAAAAGGGTATCGATAAAGTGTTCGATCGCGAGAAGATCGTGGTGACGCCCGATCATTTTCAGCCAGCCAAGGACATCAAGAGCGCCGAGCTTCACAAGCGGCTGGATGCCTGGGCGAAGCGGCACAAAATCAAGCACTATTACAAGCTCGGCAGGGCGGGTGTATGCCACGCGCTGCTGCCCGAGCAGGGGCACATCCGGCCGGGCGAAGTGATCGTCGGCTCAGACTCGCACACGTGCACATACGGAGCCTTCGCTGCGTTCAGTACGGGCATCGGCTCGACCGACGCTGCCGCGGCCATCGCGACCGGGGAGCTGTGGTTCAAGGTCCCGGCTTCGATAAAATTAGTCCTGAACGGCTCGCTCGGACCGGGTGTTTACAGCAAGGACGTGATTCTGGCCGTGATTGCGAGAATCGGCGTCGACGGTGCTCTCTACAGGGCGATGGAATTCGTCGGCCCGGCTCTTGCCGAAATGTCGGCCGAAGCTCGAATGACAATCACGAACATGGCCATCGAAGCCGGCGCCAAGAGCGGCATAATCGGTTTCGACGATGTCACCAGAAAGTATCTCGACGAGCATCTTAAGGACGGGAAAGACTACACCGTTTTCGAGTCCGACGATGACGCCGAGTACCTCGCGACCGAAGAATTCGACTGCTCGGCGCTCGAGCCGATGGTGGCTTTACCGCACCTGCCGAGCGGGGGCGTGCCCGTCGGCGAATGTGCCGGCAAGGAAATGGACCAGGCGTATATCGGAAGCTGCACGAACGGACGGATCGAGGATTTGCGAATCGCTGCGGAAATTCTCGACGGCAAACAAGTCACCATTCGCACGCTGATCGTGCCTGCCACGCCGGTAATCTGGAAGCAGGCCAAGGATGAAGGTCTGTTCGATACCTTCTACGAGGCCGGCTGCGTCATCGCCGCCCCGACGTGCGGCGCGTGCTTAGGCGGATTCATGGGTATTCTCGCCTCCGGCGAAAAGTGCATCAGTACGACCAACCGCAATTTCGTCGGCCGGATGGGACATCCAAAGAGCGAAGTCTACCTCGCCAGCCCCGCAACGGCGGCGGCAAGCGCGATAACGGGGAAACTGACCGATCCGAGGAAATACCTCTGAGATTTGAAAAATCCGAAGCACGAAATCCGAAATACGAAATACGAAACAAATTCAAATGACCGAAAAAGAAAATTCAAAACAGTATGACCTGGAAGAAAGGACACTTAAGTTCGCAAAGCGGGTCAGGGCATTTGTTAAGCAACTTAAGAAATCTATTGCGAATATCGAGGATGGCAAGCAATTAGTAAGAGCATCAGGTTCTGTTGGGGCAAATTATATCGAGGCCAACGAAGCTCTTAGCAAGAAAGACTTTGTTATGCGTATCAAGATATGCCGGAAGGAAGCAAAAGAAAGCGGATACTGGCTAAAGCTCGTCAACTCCGAGAGCAAGTCGGAACAGGAATGTGAAAGGAAAGAATTGGTACAAGAAGCAACTGAACTTACTAACATTTTTGGATCTATTCTACGAAAGAGTGTTTAAGGTTTAGGACATTTAGTATTTGAATTTTGATATTGTTTCGGATTTCGATATTCGAATTTTGAATTTTGAATTTTGAGAGTAAAAAAGGATAAACTTTATTTGAGGTTATAAAGATGAGTGTAGCACACGTATATAAAAGAGACCACATTAATACAGATGAAATCATCCCCGCTCGGTACTTGAATACCGATGACCGAGCCGAATTAGCGAGCCATTGTCTGGAGGATCTGGATGGTGACTTTGTCAATAAGGTTAGTAAGGGCGATGTAATCGTAGCCGGCGAGGATTTCGGCTGCGGCTCATCGCGGGAGCATGCCATCTGGTCGATTCACGGGGCGGGCGTACAGACCGTTATCGCAAAATCTTTCGCGCGAATCTTCTATCGCAACGCCATCAATAATGGCTTTTACCTGATCGAGTCTTCCGACGCCCCGGATAAGATAAATGACGGCGACGAGCTTGAAATCGATTTCAAAGCCGGCGTGATAAAGAACAAAACAGCCGGCACAGAGATGAGCTTCAATCCCCTGCCGGACTTCGCCCTCGAAATAATCAACGACGGCGGACTTCTGGAACACATTACGAAAAGTAAAAAGTAAAAAGGCAAAAAGGTATTATCTTACCTAATTTTCCAGTTATTAGCTGACAAGCAACCGAAATTGTGTTAAAATTAAGTTTATAGACGGTTCTATACCAAAGAGCCAATGGTAAGAGTTTTGGGCATTTCTGGATGATAGACTAAAAATGATTATTGTCCCTTTCTATACTGTTCTCATATCCGCGAGTGTGGCAGATAAGATCACCCTTCCAAAGGAGGACTCCACATGAGCAGAGTGAACGTCAATAAGAAAGTGTTGCGCTGGGCAGTGAGTCGGTCCGGTCAGGAACTGGACGATTTAAAACAGAAGTTCCCGAAAATCCACCAGTGGGCAGACGAAGAAAGCCGGCCAACACTGCGCCAATTGGAATCACTGGCGAGAGCCACGCATACGCCGCTTGGCTTCTTTTTCCTCGCTGAACCGCCTGATGAACGCCTACCGATTCCTCACTTCCGGACGATTCATGATGATACCCCAGCCAAACCAAGTCCAGACATCCTTGAGACTATTCAGATAATGCAACGACGGCAAGCCTGGATGCGCGAGTTCCTGATAGAACAAGGTCAGGACCAACTGCCTTTTGTGGGATCCTCACGACGCGAGGAAGAACCGACATTAGTCGTGCAACGTATGCTGGAGACACTGGATCTCGATGTGGGGTGGGCAGCCGCCGAGAGTACGTGGACGGACGCTCTCCATATCATGCGCCAAGCCATTGAGGATGCTGGAATACTGGTCGTAGTTAATGGTGTCATCGGGAATAATACACACCGCAAGCTCGATCCAAACGAGTTCAGAGGTTTTGTTTTGGTGGATGGTTATGCTCCATTGGTATTCGTCAATGGCGCTGATGGTAAAGCAGCACAAATGTTCACCCTCGCGCATGAACTGGCACATGTGTTCTACGGAAGCAGTGCCGCATTCGATTTGCGTGAAATGCAGCCGGCAGATGACCCAATGGAACAAACGTGCAATCGGGTAGCCGCGGAGTTTCTGGTTCCGCAACGGGAATTGCGCCAGATATGGCCTTCTGTCAGGAAAGATTCGGAGCCGTTTCAGACAATTGCGCGCCGGTTCAAAGTCAGTACGCTTGTGGCGGCCCGCAGAGCGTTGGATACAGACCTTATCAATAGAGAAGCCTTCCTGAACTTTTATCATGCTTACCAGAGTGATGAACGCCGCAAGGCTGCTGACCGCTCGCCAGGTGGCGATTTTTACGTCAATCAGAATCTGCGCGTAGGCCAGCGATTTGCTTCGGCCGTGATTCGCGCAGTCAAGGAAGGTAAGTTGCTTTACTCCGAAGCCTACCGGTTGACGGGATTATACGGAAAAACATTCGATCACTACGCAGCCTCTCTTGGATTTGGAGGAGCGTAGGGATGGACGGCGCCACGTATGTTCTTGATGCCAACGTCTTTATCGAAGCGGCACGTCGTTACTATGCATTCGACCTGGCTCCTCCATTCTGGGAAAGTTTGGTTCAACATGCAGAGAACGGGCGGATTTACAGCATCGATCGTGTAAAGGTAGAGTTGGAGCGAGGAAAAGACGAACTTGCTGAATGGGCAACATCTCAATTCAGTAATGCGTTCGCTTCGACCGATGAAGAGGAGGTCACTAATTCTTACGCGTCAGTGATGGGTTGGGTCAGAGCCCAGGACCAGTTCTCAGATGCAGCCAAGGCTGATTTCGCCGATGGCGCAGACGGGTGGCTCGTGGCTTATGCTATGTCCAAAAGTCAGATCGTTGTAACCCATGAAGTTCTTGATCCTGGCATAAAAAGAAAGGTCCCTATCCCGAATGTATGCGAGGCATTCAGTGTGAATTATGTTGATACTTTCGCAATGCTGCGAGAACTTGGTGTGCGTTTCTCATAACCGTATAATCTCATGAAAGGCTGTTTCCAATCGTTTGATCCTATATAATTAGGGTTCAAAGAAAGGAGATAGCCATGAAAAAGATAAATTCAAATGTAGCGTGTGCAGGCATGGATGTACACTACAAATTCAGCAATGTAACCTTTCGCGACGCCAGTGGACGACGAATGGACGGATGGGTGGCAGCTACTGAGCGAACGCAGACGGACGGGTGGCAGCCACTGAGCGAACTCAGACGGACGGGTGGCAGCCACTGAGCGAACGCAGACGACGGACGGGTGGCAGCCACTGAGCGAACGCAGACGACGGACGGGTGGCAGCCACTGAGCGAACGCAGTGAGTGAAGTGGATGGTATTTCAATGGACAAGAATTCCCCCTTACAACAACGGCCAGGTTTCTTTATCAATTCTGATCGGTTCATCAACACCATTGAACCAGCAATTGTAGCTTGAGTAGTACCACTTGCCCGGCTCATCTACGAGATCTTTTCTTACCGGATTATTATGAATATATTGAACAGCATGCGTCAGTGTGTTTTCTTTAATAATGTTCCTGTCATAGCCGCCGCCTTTCTGCCAGAACCTGTACTTTCTGTACTGTTGAGCAGTGCTTAACTTTGACAGCTCGGAAGGTTTGTTTTCCTTCAGATATTTTACAGCCTTTCTTGCGGTATCGGTTTTGATGTCCTTTAGGATGTTGGAAATATTATACGCCTCATCCATTGGTTGTATCAGAAGATGGACATGATCGGGCATGAAAACAAAAGCCCACAAAGAAAATTTATGCTTTTCCCTTGCCCTTTCAATGGACTCAATCAGCCATTGACATGTTCTGCCGGATAAGAGAAAATTCTGGTTCCTGTAGCAACTGAAGGTAAGACCATGGGCATGACCAGGGATGTTGTATCTTTTGCATTTCTTTTTTATGAACTGCCTTTGCTCCATGTAGGTAGATTATAGCGGGATTTTCTGTTTCTTGAAACATTATTACCATCCACTTCGCTCACTTTGTTCGCTCAGTGGCTGCCACCCATTGCTTCGCTCATTCAGTGGCTGCCACACTCTATTGTTTCACTCAGCCGTGTAGAGTGTGTAAAATTCATTTTGCACACGCAGGAATAATAATTATGATGTCTCTATGTCAAATCACAGACAATTTCGAATATGATCTATAAGAGTAATAAAACACATGATGACAAACGATCGCGTTCTTGACATTCAGAATGAACTGAGGCGATTGGCCAACGAGGAAATCGCAGAACATTCTCAAAGGTTCTTCCAAACCGCCAAAGGGCAATACGGGCACGGCGACAGGTTCCTGGGTATTCGCGTTCCAGCGTTAAGAAAGATAGCCAGACAATATCGTGGAGTTTCAGTCGATGAAGCCTCCCGGCTGCTCAAATCTGAATTCCATGAAGAGCGATTGCTCTCCCTTCTTCTGCTGGTGGCTATGTTCAAGAAAGCAAACGACGAAGGTAGGAGGGCCATATACAACTTGTATCTTCAGAACACAAGATTCATAAACAACTGGGACCTGGTTGACAGCTCGGCCGAACATATCGTCGGGGCGCAGCTTCGGGACGGCGACAAAAAGCCTCTTTACGATCTTGCCGTTTCGGATATGTTGTGGGAACGCAGAATTTCAATCATGTCCACGTTTCATTTTATCAAGCACAGCGAATTTGACGACACGCTGAGAATTGCGGAGATTCTGTTGCCGGACAAAGAAGACCTGATCCACAAAGCAGTCGGCTGGATGCTCAGAGAAATCGGTAAGCGAAACATTGAAACAGAAGAAATATTCCTGAAGAAATATTACAGACAAATGCCACGGACTATGCTGCGGTATGCGATAGAAAAATTTCCAGAACCGAAAAGGCAGAAGTATTTGAAAGGCAACGTTTAAGATCATCTAACACTATAAGTAAACCGGTCTGGGTAGTGCATAATTCATTTTGCACTCTTACGCTCTCCATGGGCGCTGTCTGTTCAAATTCGCGGATATCTTATCTCTGGCAATAAGCACATTTTCCGTAATCTGGAAATCAAACATACCCACACATACAAAATCGGCCCCATTTGCAAAAGCATACTCGAAGCCCTCGCTCGGATGGATAGCACCCGCCGCCAATACCTTGAAGGCAATCCACGGCTTTTCTACCTTCTTCATGAATTCGATAGTCCTCTCAGGGCTAATGGACCACATATTATCGTGATCGTAGGGACTGCCGCTGTCTACATTAAATTCTACTCTGTTCTCTTTCGGCGTAGCGGACCAATAATTGCCGTGGTGTAGCGTCTTCATGTAAAAATCGACATTGATCCCTGCTTTTTCGACTGCAACAGGCACTTCTATCGAATGGCCGCCGATACCGGCGATTAATCCGTTGCTCTTTATGAAATCGACAGCCTTGCCGAGCAGATCGACACGGCCGTTCTTCACGAAGCTGTCTCCGACGCCGCCCTGTATATATGCTCCAACTGCTCCATCATCAACGGCCCGTTTAATGTCGCTTGTTAAGTCGTTTGCCTTTGGGTGGGTCTGGGCGATCCACTGCATCTTTCCCCCCCTTTGATTCCAGTACTTGCTGAGATACCCTGAAGATGACGTTATAATTGCATTTATCCCTTCCTGCTCGCATTTTTCAAGAGTCTCCATTATCTTTTTTTCCGTACTGTAGGCTAAAAACAAATCACGCAGATAACTCAGATCTCTGCTATGGGACCAGCCGCTAAACTGATTGCCGCCGATTATCAGCCTGCTTATTTGAACGTTGCCGATCCTGCCTGTTGGAAACGCATTGCCAGACTTCTTCTGCTCCGTCACGGCCGTTCTTTTTGCTGTCGCTGCCGACAGAGCAGTCCTGGGAAAACCAGATGCGGATGTTACTGCCGCTGAGGTGATAAGAGATTTCTTAAAGAACTGCCGGCGATTAAAGCGTTTTTTCATTTTTCAATCCTCTTAATTAAAATCTATTTCTGTTCTGGTGGGCACGGTTTCTCTGATATACTCTTTGATCTATATCCGCTCCTGCTTGATAACCTGCTCAGAAGTAACTGAACTTGCCACGACGGGTGGCAGCCACTGAGGAAATAGAGTGAGCGAAGTGGATGGCGTTTCAACAGAGATGTATATCCTCTTAAAACAAAAGCCCATAAAGAGAAGTTGTGCTTTTCCCTTGCCCTTTCAATGGACTCAATCAGCCATTGACATGTTCTTTCGGACATGAGAAATTTCTGGTTCCTGTAGCAACTGAAGGTAAGCCCATGGGCATGACCCGGGATGTTGTATCTTTTGCATTTCTTTTTGATGAACTGCCTTTGCTCCATGTTGGAGATTATAGCGGGATATTCTGTTTCTTGAAACATTATTCCATCCACTTCATTCGCTTCGCTCATTCAGTGGCTGCCACACATGTTAAAGCACACTGCGTAGATACTCTTGATAATCAGGACGTTGGAGAGTATAGTATTGGCAGCTAAAGAAAAGGCAAAAGTAGAAATCAGACGGGCAATCGAGCCTTAAGAAAGGTATTGAAATGAGCAAACGTATCCGAAAGCTGCCGCAACCGGCAGAGAAGACTATTGAAGCAGTGCTTGACGAGTTCCTTAAACAACAACAGGGACGTCTGAAGCCTTCCACAATGCGTAAGTATGAAAATATCATTGAGTTGTTCCAGTCGTGTCTGAATGGGTATGGTCATCAGAGCCTCGATAAGCAGGAGTATGCGTTATTTGACCGGCTCTATAATGCCAAGGGCGATGAGCATCGGGAATTTTGCCAGTTATTCGGCCCGGAAAAAATCGCCGGCAATGTGGGTGAGTTCCTGAACTACTTTATGATTCGCAAGGTTATGTGCGGCAAGGAACTGATGCAAGCAGCGGGCACGGTAACCAAGAAAATGGGAAAATGGCTCAAGGAAAAGGGATACATCGATTCGGAAAGCACCGAGGATCTTGTGAGTTACGGTGCTACGGCCGCCAGGGAATTGCCCGCCGCGGAAGAATTGGCCCGGATGCTTTCCGATTATGCTGACCGCACCGCTATTAAATGCGATAAAGTGATCGAAGATCATTTTGCAATCGACGCTATAGAACCGAGCAAACTGCGCCTATCCCCTTTTTCAGGAAATGACGAGATCACAGTTCCTGTTTCCCGGAACATCAGCAACGCCTGCCACGTGGGTTGGTCTTTTTCCGGAGCGGTGGGTAAGACAGGTAAGGGCTGGCGTATTCTCGAGGCCTGGAACGTATATCCTTAGGACGTTTTTTTTCCATCCACTTCATTCGCTTCGCTCATTCAGTGGCTGCCACACATTTGATTCGGTCGTTCAGTGGCCGCCTGCCACATCCAGATAGATTTTCTTGAAAATCTGGGCCGGGTAGAGTATAGTACGTGAGCGAAGTAACCCCGGTGAGATAAGCTTTGCTATCTCACGGGGTAAAAGGATTAAAAATAGGTGTTAATCTGTGAAACCTGTGATTGATTAAGAAAGGTAGAAATGGCGACGTATAAGATTGCAGTAATGCCGGGCGACGGAACCGGGCCGGAAGTGACAGCCGAAGCAGTAAAAGTCTTAAAAGCAGCCGCGGCTAAATTTAATTTCAAGCTCGATTTGACCGAGTTCGATTTCGGCGGCGAGAGATATAAACGGACCGGCGAGACCCTGCCGGACAGCGGCGTTGAAGAGCTTCGCCAATTTGATGCTATTCTGTTGGGCGCCATCGGGCACCCGGACGTCGCGCCGGGAATCCTCGAAAAGGGAATTCTGCTAAAAGCCCGCTTCGAACTGGACCAGTACATAAACCTGCGTCCGGTCAAGCTCTACCCGGGCGTCGAGACGCCGCTGAAGGACAAGGGTCCCGAGGATATCGACTTCGTCGTTGTTCGCGAGAACACGGGCGATGCGTACACGGGTGCGGGCGGTTTTACGATGAAAGGCACGCCGCACGAAGTGGCCGTGCAGTCGGCCGTTTACAATCGCTTCCAGGTGGACCGGTGCCTGAGGTACGCATTCGAGTACGCGCGCAAGCACGGCAAGAAGGCTCGCGGCAGAGGCCAGAAGAATACGCTGGCCTTGTGCGGCAAGACCAACGTGCTCACCTACATCTATGACCTGTGGGAGCGGGCCTTCCACGAGATGGGCAAAGCCGAGTATCCGGATATTGAAAGGGAGTACTACCATGTTGACGCCACCTGCATGTGGATGGTCAAGAACCCCGAATGGTTCGACGTGATCGTAACCGGCAATCTGTTCGGCGATATCATCACCGACCTCGGCGCGATGATCCAGGGCGGTATGGGCATAGCAGCCGGCGGCAATCTCAATCCCGAGGGCGTCAGCATGTTCGAGCCGATCGGCGGAAGCGCACCGAAGTATACCGGCCAGGGCGTTATCAACCCGTTGGCGGCGATTTGTGCCGGGCAAATGATGCTGGAAACCCTTGGCGAGGAAGAGGCCGGCAAGTGCATCGAGGATGCCGTAAAGTTCGCCACCGCCAACAAGCTGAAATCAATGCAGGCCAAACGAATGGGATATTCGACATCAGAGGTTGGTGACCTCATCGCAGAAATAGTAGCTGAGTAGAAAATCAAATATTAAAATGCAAAATGTACAATTAAGGAAGTCATCCCGTGAGATAACAGTCTCTGGCCGATCTCGCGGGATTCCGCAATTTTGATTTTTAAATTCTAATTTTTGAGTTTGTCACTGTGCCTGCGAATCTGACACCGGAATATTTTAAGGCTGAGAAGTGGTACAAAAGCGCCGCGACGACTGACGAGAAGATCCTCGCGCTCGAACGGATGCTGGCCGTAATGCCCAAGCACAAGGGCACGGATCACTTGAAAGCCGACCTGCGTAAGAAGCTCAGCAAGCTAAAAGACGCCGGCACGCAGAAAAAGAGCGGCTCGCACGTGGATATATTTCACGTGCCTCGGGGCGGGGCGGGTCAAATCGTTCTTTTAGGAACACCTAACTGCGGCAAGAGTTCCATCGTCGCCGCCCTGACCAATGCGAAGGTAACCGTAGCGGATTTCCCTTTCGCAACGAGCGGGCCGGTGCCGGGGATGGTGATGTTCGAGGACATTCAGATTGAATTGGTCGACATGCCGCCGATTACCGCTGATTATATCGCGCCGGGCCAGGTCGGAACATACCGCAACTGTGACTTGATCGCGATTGTCATCGACCTTTCCGGCGACGTGGCCGAGCAGTTCGGCGTCTGTATGGACTTTCTGGAATCGAAAAACCTGCTCATCGGCAGTGAAATTCCGGCTTCTGACGACCAGGGCAACGCCCTTGCCAAGGAATCATTCTGCGTCTGCACGAAATCCGACATTGCCAAAGCCGGTGCTCTCGAAAGCTTAAAGCAGTTATGTGAGCGCCCCCTGGAATTTATCGAGATTTCCGCCGCGACAGATGCCGGGCTTGAAAAACTCCCTGCGAAGCTGTTCGAGCTGCTGGGCATCATCCGCGTTTACGCAAAGCCGCCCGGCAAGCCCGCGGACATGACCGAACCTTTCACACTGCCTGTCGGCTCAACCGTCATGGACCTGGCCACCCACATTCACCGCCATTTGGCTGAAAAATTAAAATCAGCAAGAATCTGGGGCACCGGCGTCTACGACGGCCAAAACGCCCAGAGAAACCATATCCTGAACGACAAAGACATTATTGAATTGCATTTCTCGTAATTCGGCTTGTGAGGTATTTTAAATCAGTTCTTAGTAAGTCCTGACTGATTTATTACTTAACTTATAAAGCAATGTGAAGCCACTTTGTGCAACGTACCTTATAATGGTTTGAAGATTGTTTCGGAATTTTCAGACGTAAGTCTTCCATAGAACTCTATAGCATACCTGTCAGTCATACCAGCAATGAAATCGCAGATAGTTCGCATTTGATGTTTACGTTTACTACATGCCTCATACACTCTTCTGTAGTCCGGCGGTAAAAGAAGATAACCTTTCTCATTTTTATTAGATAACGTTTCAAATATTTTTTGCAAAATTTCCTTACTTCTATATGCTACTATCTGAATTTTGGGAGAGAGTATCTGAGACTCATAAACAAAGTGTTTTAATATCTCGATCTGTCTCTTCCTTTCTTCCTTGAGTTTTACAGTCGAAAGAGCAGGTATGCTACGATTAATTTTATCAATTTCTACGGATCCGACAAAAGCACTTACAAATGAGGAGGTTAGCTCTGTCCTGTCATAGCCATTTTGAGCTATTGAACGAGATATGTTCTTTGCGTTTGTTATTGAAAAAAGGTGGAGTTCTTCGAGCGTTTGTTTGGAGGGCTTCTTATAAAAGTCTTCGTAAATCCTATGAGGTAATTTGAAAATATCGAAAAAGATTCTCTCCGCTATCTCATCTCTAACATCCTCTCTTGAAAACACAACTCCCATGGCTGAACTTACTTTTTTGGCAACATTTGTGAGAACTTCAGGAGACGAACATAATAAATCAATGGGTTCCAGAAAACCTGCTTTGAAGGAGTCTTCCAAATCATAAGTAGAATACGCAATATCATCCGCGATATCCATGATCTGGCATTCTATTGTCTTGAACTGACCGGGATACCTTATATTCCCGCAAACATTCTTCTTGACCCAATTGACAACATCTTTTTCAGACGCGTAATATCCCTTGATCAGTTTGATTTGTACCTGCTTGTTCATCTGTGTAGCAATCTGCTTGTCATATTTGAGTATCGAGGCTATGGATCTCGCCGTTAAATTCAAACCGACTCTTTTGTCATTTCCAGAAGAAGCGATGTCTACGTCTTTCAGACTATCTACGCGTTGTTTTTTCTCAATCCTCGTGATTAGTCTTAGTGTTTGCGCATTTCCCTCAAAGCCGCCGTATTTAATCATCATCCTATTCAGTATCTCTTCCCCAAAATGACCGAAAGGAGGGTGGCCAAGGTCGTGTGCTAAACCTGCAAATTCGACAATATCCGGCTCAACACAATACTTCTCTCCTGCCGACAGAAGATCGTAATTGATTTTCAAGGCGATCGATTTAGCGATTTGCGCCACTTCAAGAGAATGTGTTAGTCTATTGCGGAAGAAGTCAGATTCTCTTCCCGGAAAGAGTTGAGTTTTTCCCTGTAGACGACGAAATGATGCTGAATGAATTAATCTACCGTAGTCTCTTCTCCATGGGGTTCTGTAACTACTATATGGAGAACTCTTGATAATGTCGATTTTTTGAGCACGTTTTTTATCGCTCTTCGAATAATACATGCATAGCAAAAATAACGGTAGAGTTTATTTTTTTCTAATGACAGCTACCTCGCCTGACGAATCGACTGAAATCTTACATGAGTTCCTAATATTTTTCGGGATGTAGGCTTCCTGGATAGCCTTTTTACGAGCTTCACCTAACGTTTTGCTGGATAAATTAACTTTTGCCCGGTCGTTCACCATATCATATCCCTTTCATTATACTTTATTATTATAACTTCCAGAACATGAAAAACAAGAAAAAAAACATTCACCGCCATTTGGCTGAAAAATTAAAATCCGCAAGAATCTGGGGACCGGCGTCTACGATGGCCAAAACGCCCAGCGAAACCACGTCCTCAACGACAAAGACATTATTGAATTGCATTTCTCCTGATTCGGCTTAAAATGTTTCTGGTTAGATTTTTGTTCGCTGTTTGCGGAAGCGAAGAACGGGTTTGTTGCAAATTGGAAAGGAGATTTGAAATGTTAAAAGCACGATTTGTTTTTGCCGGTTTTTTAGCAGCCGTGGTATTGGCCGGGATTTTTGCTCCGGCGGTTGCAGTCGGTCAGCAACATGCCGTGACGATTGATGCCGGAAAAACCGGCGAGCCGATTTCCAAATTTGTCTATGGACAGTTCATAGAACACCTGGGCCGCTGCATCTACGGCGGTATCTGGGCCGAGATGCTCGAAGACCGCAAGTTCTATTTTCCCATCACGGCCGAGTACGA
>CAYTNN010000045.1:9746-11425 GCA_964439135.1 uncultured Pirellulales bacterium | reverse complement strand
CAACAAGAGTCCATTCAGACCCTGGTTGTTGCGAATGACTACAGCAAGTATCCCTTCGAGTTCACCGCTGGCGCCGATACGGTCAAGGGAAAGCTTCAAATCGAGGTCATCGAGGGCCCGTGCTTTGTCGGCACAGTCTCCCTTATGCCGGCTGATAACATCGAAGGAATGCGCGCCGATACGCTGGAACTGTTAAAAGAGCTGAACGCCCCGATGTATCGCTGGCCCGGCGGAAACTTCGTCAGCGGCTACGACTGGCGCGATGGTATAGGCGACAGGGACCGCCGGCCGCCCCGCAGAAATCCGGCCTGGACCGGGGCCGAACACAACGACTTCGGCTTCAATGAATTCATACGTTTTTGCCGCCTGGTCAAAGCCGAACCTCTGGTGACTGTCAACACCGGCTTCGGGGACGCCTATTCGGCGGCGGCCCAACTTGAATACTCCAACGGTTCGACCGATACGCTCATGGGAGCCGCAAGGGCCAAAAACGGGATGCCGGAACCCTTTGGCGTTCGCTACTGGGCTATCGGCAACGAGATGTGGGGTAGATGGCAGCTCGGTTATATGAGCCTCGAACATTATGTCCGCAAACACAACTGGATCGTGGACAAGATGCGCGAGGTGGACCCGGATATCGTGCCGATCGCTTCGGGCAATGCCGGGCAGTGGAGCGAAGGATTGCTGAAGAACTGCACCGATCATATCGATATGATCGCCGAACATTTTTACTGCCAGGAGAAACCCGACCTAGTCGAGCATATCGCCCAGATCGCCGACAATATCAAACGAAAGGTCGAGTTTCATAAGCAGCTTCGTGAAAAGCTGGATACCCTTAAAGGAAAAGACATTCGAATCGCCATGACCGAATGGAACTACTGGTACGGCCGGCATGAGTTCGGCGAGCTGGGGACCCGTTATTTCCACAAAGACGGGCTTGGAATCGCCAAAGGGCTGCACGAATACTTCCGGAATTCGGACATCATTTTCCTGGCGAATTACGCCCAGACGGTCAACGTCATCGGCTGCATCAAGACCAGCAAAACCGACGCCGCCTTCGAGACGACCGGCCTGGTTTTGAAACTCTACGGGAACCATTTTGGAACCGTACCGGTCGCTATCACCGGCGACGTTCAGCCGCTCGACGTCACAGCCGCCTGGACGAGCGGGCGCGATGCTTTAACAATCGGCATAGTGAATCCCACGAAGGAGCAGCATGAGTTGGCAATGGACTTGAAGGACGCTCAACTGACCGGCTCCGGCAAGCTCTGGCTGATCGCTCACTCAGACCCGATGGCCTACAACGAGCCCGGCGAAAAACCCAAAGTAGCGATTGAAGAAAAGCCTGTAACCGGCATTTTCGACAAATTGAATGTGCCGCCGCTGAGCATCAGCCTATATAAACTAATGACTAAAAATTAGAATCTTATTTTCCAAAAAGGACCTATCCGAATATGGAATGCAAGAAAGAACAAAACCTGGAGAATTGCAACTGCTCATATCCCGGCTGTGACAAAAAGGGAGTGTGCTGTGAGTGTTTGAGATATCATTTAGGTATGAAACAACTGCCCGGCTGCTGTTTCCCCGACGACGTCGAGAAAACTTTCGACCGCAGCTTCAGGGCCTTCGCCAAGGCATGGAGGTTGTAAATCTGAAATTCCTCGAAAAACACCTGAAGT
>CAYTNN010000045.1:0-9646 GCA_964439135.1 uncultured Pirellulales bacterium | reverse complement strand
CTTCGCCAAGGCATGGAGGTTGTAAATCTGAAATTCCTCGAAAAACACCTGAAGTGCGTCGTTCATATATAGAGGATAAAACTTGTTGAACAGCCAATATAAATAAAAACACGCCGAGCGGCCCTTCGACTTCGCTCAGGGTGAAGGCAGGTATGTTCACCTTCATGCCGAGCGAAGACGAGGCACTCCACAGGACACCTTACGGTGGAGCAAAGACGAAACCCGGCGTGTGATATGTACAATGGTCTTACCGACGGGTTAAGGAAAAAAGCATTATCCCGCCACTGGAATCAAAGAAGGTGGGCCGACTAATTGTACCGGGCTCACTCGTAGCTAAGGTCAGCTTATTTGCCTCCAGCTTATAAATACCAAGTGAGGTTTCACCAACGTACTCCGGCAGCGAACACTTATCAATCTTAAACTCAACCTGCTTCGGATTCATTTTGTCGTTTAGCGTTATCGTGCCTGAGTAGAACGCGGACTCCGGACCTTTCACCTCTACTTTGTCCGACGAGATAACGAAAGTCCATTCGTCATATCCCCCGGCGTCTGTACCAACCCATGTTCCTTCAAGCTCGGTGCCCTTCACGGACTTCTGCACCGTGTCCGCTTTCTGTCGTTTGAACGTCTGCTCGCCTCTGGCCTGGGAGGCTCGATAGCCCGACTCGACCGGATACTCTTTCACCTTGAAGCTGTTATTGTCGACCTTGATATAGACAAGGTCCATAGTCTGTGCCGTTCCATCGGGTTCGAGACGCTGATTCCTGTTTACCGCACCCTCATAGTCCTCGGACCAGGAGCCATTCCACGTGCCGCCCATGTTGTCGGCCCCGACTTGGACGATCTCTTCGCGGGACGGCACAAGCATGATCAGGCCATGATACTTGAAATCGCCTATCGTGACGTTCACACACATGGCGCACTTGTCCAGTATCCATTTATACTCAAGTTCGACCTGCCGGCCATCGTCTCTGGAAGCCGACCATGTGCCGATCATCCAGTCATAGCCGTACTCGGCGACAAAATCCCCGAGCTTCTCCTGCGCCCCGACAGGGACTACAGAAACGGCTAAAAGCACCGCAATTACCAAAAACATGTTTCTCATACTCATTTGTTCTCCTTTCTTTCATTACAATTAGTGTGTTACAAAACACACATACAATACTAACACTCCTCCATTGTCCCGGCATGATTCTTAGAATCAATTGCCCTGGTCGTAATAGACCAAATATTCTCCTTCGTGATTATTGGGACTCAGGTCATTGAACTTAACAAAACGACAAGCCCCATCCAGATAACCGACCACCAAACCATCCGGTTTCGGGTCAAAAGGAACGCCTTGATCCCAGAGGAACTGGCCCTGAACATGTGAGGCATACCACGTCGGCCATGGGCCAGAGGGGCCTACGGCATCATATCGGTTGTAACAGAAACAGGTGGCCAAGGTCCTGGAGGTGGGTCGATCCGAGATCTTCCGCGCGGTGACATACTCCTGGTTTGTGTCCGGATCCCTCCAGCGACCGCGTGCACCCCAATAAATCCATCCAATCTGGAATACCTGCGTATACTGTGGTGACGGCTGCCGAGGTTCCAACCAGTCCTCTTTGGCCTCAAAGTATTTGCGCGCCGTCTCACAGGTTGCATGTTCATCGGTCAGGCCGTAACCTTCTCCCAGGTGCCTCATGGTCTCGGCATTGACCAGGGCCATCTGATCAGCCCGGTCCCAGGAGGCTGCATATCCAGGGGCCGTTCGATCAATAATACTGCCGATGGGTAAAGCATCATCAAAATCACCGGCGTACATGAACATGGCCGCAGCGGCTTGATGCAGGTTATTCTGACAAACAGCCCGTCGCGCCTGTTCTTTGACTCGTTGCAGGCAGGGCAGTAATATTGCCAGCAAGACAGCGATGATGGATATCACCACCAACAGTTCTATAAGAGTAAAACCTTCTCGTAACATTCTGGGTTTTTTGTTCATGTTATTTTCCGTCCCTACCTTCGGAGCTGCTTTCCCGCTCAAGTAAATCCTTTGCCGTAACGTACTGTCCCCCGGGGTCTTTCAAGAATATATGAGCCAGGTCTGCATCGGTACAGCTAAGATCAGCGAGCCTTGTTGAAAAGGTCTTGGCATCGAAGAATACATCCGGCTGATCTTTGAAATAGCTAATAAACACATCCACAGACTTTCCATTTCGGGGGTCCCATATTCTAATTCCCACAGGGAGTCTGCTTTCGCGAAGCGCGTACACGCGAAGCCATTCGGGACCGCCGTCAGAAAAGGCGTCAAAAACAACCATGTCCTCGGATATGACGGCATCCGCATTCACAAGGGGAGTTACATCGACCAGCTTGCCGCCGGAAATACTCCGAATAACTGTTTCGAGAGAATATTCTTCCATATTTCCCAGCATATCGAGCAATTCAACGGCCTGCACATCCGGCTCAACCTCCATACGCCTCCTGATGTCGAAGGCTTTCAATGCCTGATCCGCCCGGCCGAAAATCACCTGATGACCTATTCTCATCCGGGCGCGTCCTATAGGACCCATCCAAAGCTCGAGTTGCCTCGGTTCTTCCAACGCATCCTCCTTCACGTAGATTGTCGCGCTGAAAAAAGGTACGGTCCGAAAGCGCTCTGTGACATCCGCCCAGGCAATACCTGGAGCGCTTATTTGATGTATTCCTATAAGTGCCGCGATAATGATTACCGCCGCAGCGGCCAGTTTGGCAACCGGGCTTTTTACAATTATTCTCCAGACTCCGGCTCCTCCTACTGCCAGGTTCTTTTCTCTTAATTTTTTCAAATGATCCGAAGCACCGGCAAGGATTCTGTTATCTACCTCGGGAATTGTCTTGGCATCCGATTGATTTATCAACTCTTTAATTTTATCTGCTGGTTCCATTTTTTGCCTCGCTATCGAAAATTGACCGCAGCTTATCGAGTCCATACCGATACCGGCTCTTTGCGGTGTTGGCTGAAACGCCAAGCGACTTGCCTATTGTCCTGAACGTCATGCCGGCCTGAAAGTGCAGCATGATTACCTCGCGCTGGTCGTATGGAAGTTGAACCATAGCATTGCTTAATTGCTGCAATTGCTCGTTGCACATAATCGCTCGCAGCGGCTCATTAGAACCGGAACTAACAGATTCGGCAGGATCCAACTCCACGCCTTGCTGATGCTTTGCCTTGTTCAGGTTACGCGCTCGGTTGGCGAGGCAGGTCAACAAATAACCTTTAAAGCTGCCAGTTAAGCTGAACTTTTCGATATTTTGAACGAAAGACAGAAAAACATCGTGCATAACATCTTCGGCCGCACTTTTATCATTTAACAGGGCCATCGCCAGAACGAGCATATCGGTTTTGTACTTTTCATAGATCCGCCCGAGAGCTTCTGTGCTCCCGCGTTTACATCTTAAAACAAGCAGCTTGTCTTCCATTAGGCCCGCCTAATTGATTCGGTAACAAACGTTTGTCGCTAATATAACAATTTGCGCCCCCTTGCGGGTTTAAAGAAAAAGAATTTTTCTTTCAATTATTGCTCTTCAGGCGCATAAAAAAGGCCGAGCTAAAAAACCCGGCCTTTTGGATTATATGGCGTTTGGGTTTGTCTGCTATAGCTCTTTGACCTCCGGCCATGTGAGCCTCTCGTAGTCAGACGGGATGTTCGGCTCGAAGATGCCCGGATCCAACTCCACGTCCCACTGGAACTGATCCGTTACGTTCTCTGATTCCCAGACCTCTCCTTCATACTCGGCACTCATTTTACTTTCGTACAGAACGGGATACCCTGTTTCGACGCTGACCCATAATCGGAATTCCACTTGAAGATTATTGACCGGTCCCGGCAAGGGACCAATGTAAGCCGGATCAGTCGTCTCGATTCCTTCGCACAATACCCCCTCGATGGTTTTCTGCCCGAGTTTACTGTGCTCACAGGACAGGATCTTCTGTACCAGGAACTCTGGATTCGTCCAGTCATTATTCCACTCCAGGAAGAATTGGTACTCGCTTTTCTTAAATGTGGTAGTCAGGGAATGTTTGCGCATGTGAAAGACGTCTGTGAGAGTATATGTGTCGGAACCTGTGAAGTCTGTGTAGCCGGTCCGGATAATCTGCCCGTCCTTGTAGAAGTCCTTTCGGCAGTATGTCGGTGAGGTGTATGTGATTGAATAGTCATCTTCACTGGAGGCAGTGGAATCCGAACATCGGACGATTAATCCCCGACTAGCTCCCACTTTCCTGACGACGTCGGCCCAGACGACGCCGGAAGTCTTTTCGGTGCCGATGAATTCAAATAATCCCAGAACGACCAGGACAATAATCACCGCCGCAGCGGCTAATTTTACAATTGGACTTTTCATAATTGTTCTCCCTATATTCGGCTGTGTGAAAGCCGATTTTGCCTTATCTGATTCGGCCGGCGCCATGGAAATATCATCATGCACTCTTCTGTCCAGATCGGCGCTGGCTTTCAATTTAAGTTTTTTTATCAACTCATTAATGTTTTCTGCCGGTCTCATTTTTTCACCTCACCATTTAACATTGACCGCAGTTTATCTACCGCATACCGGTATCTGCCCTGTACAGTATTAATCGAAATTTTCTGTTGTTGTGCGATCGCCTTAAATTTCATGCCGCTGTACGAGTGCAGAAGCAAAACTTCCCGTTGCTCATAAGGAAGCTGCTCAAGGGCCCAGCCCAACTGACGTAATTCTTCGCCGAACATCGCGGCGGCATCAGGTCGGTTTGCATCCGGCATAACCACGCTGGCTTCCACATTCTGATGTCTTCGCCCGGCCTTATTTCTGTTCCGTGCATTATTAGCAACACAAGTCGCTAAGTAGCCTTTCAGGCTGCCGGTCAGCCGGAACTTCCGGGAAGATTCGATAAAGCCAACAAAAACATCGTGCACAACATCCTCGGCGGAACTTACATCATTTAAGAGAGCAGCAGCCAACGTCACAAGATCGTTTTTGTACTTTTCATATATGCTCCGCAAGGCCTCGCGGTTGCCGCGATTGAATTTCAATATGAGCAGCTTATCTTCCAGCATCAAAAAGGTACTTTCCTAAGCTTAGAACAATCGATCGTCGCTTATAAAACAACTCAACGGGCTGTTTTAGTATAAAGAAAATAGCTCTTTTCTGCTACTTTTCAACCTTCCGGATCCCAAGCCTCATTTCAATCCCTAAAGGCGCGCACTTTGCCCGGTATTGATTCGAAATGGGTATTTAATCTCTTTTCGCCGGGTGTAGTTTTTCTGCCCATTTAACTTCACCAGCACTTTATGGGCGCACTCCCTCTGGTTTTGACTTGCAGATTCTGATATGCGGTGTTACAATATTAAAAACAAGATAAGCCTGCATAAAAGGATACGTCATGATAAAGATTTCACCAAAGCAAATTAAGGGAAAATGGACTTCCGGGTACGCTTTGGACGTCCATACGCTAAGCAGCGAATATATCGGATATAACGAATATGGCCACCCGCAATTCGACACAAAATATAGCGATATGGGACAACTGTTAAATCGGCTAAAATACAAGTCCGACAAGTCGGTACTTGGGATCATCGTTGAGACTGTCGTGGAATTTTTAAATAGCAAAAACTGGCCAGTGGATTTGATCATCCCTGTACCTCCTTCCCGTTCAGTGCGGGCATTCCAACCTGTGATAGCTGTCGCAAAAGAAATCTCTAAGCTTACAGGTATGAAACTATGTGCAGATTGTATTGTCAAACTAAAGCAGACTCCGGAACTCAAAAACATATATGAGTTGAACAAGCGGATGGAGATTCTCAAGGATACTTACCACGTCGTAAAACAGAAAGTCGAAGGACGAAACATCCTTTTGCTTGACGACCTTTATCGGTCTGGAGCTACCCTTAACGCCATAACTCAGGCGTTGAAAAACGAGGGAAAAGCAGAGAAGGTATATGCTCTTACACTTACTAAGACTCGGAGAAGAACATGATTAAGGTATTCTTTGGCGGTTCTCGCAAAATCGGAAGGTTAAACCAAGCGATAAAAGGACGCGCTGATAATATTATTGCAAATGAGTATCTTATACTTCTTGGCGATGCGAATGGCGCTGATAAGGCGATGCAAGAATATCTCTCCGAGAAAAACTATAGAAATGTTTTGGTATTTTGCATGGGTAATGTCTAT
Organism: uncultured Pirellulales bacterium; assembly: GCA_964439135.1. Classification (GTDB taxonomy): domain Bacteria; phylum Planctomycetota; class Phycisphaerae; order Sedimentisphaerales; family Anaerobacaceae; genus JAFGPJ01. The sequence goes on along the minus strand of CAYTNN010000045.1, from coordinate 3,475 downwards.
CGAAACAACATAGGGAACTGGGAAACACGAAACGTTCATTCGAGCAGAAGCAAGAAAGACTTTGATTATTATAGCACTAAAGATGTTCTGATGGGTGAGGAGGCTGATTACGGATTCATGCTCTGGGATGGAAAAAGCAAGGGCACTTTGAACAATATCTTGAATTTGTGCGAGCGCAATAAGAAAGTCCTCGTTTATTTCTCTCCTGTCAGGAGTTTCTATACCATTGAAAATGAGCAAGACGTCTGGAAACTGCTCGAACACTGCGAGCCGGACTTAGTGAGGAAGTTTGATCGAGTCCTACGAATTGGTGCACGAATCCATTCAAAGCAAGAGCAGCTACGTTTTGCCTGACAGGAGTATAAAACAGGGATTTCCAACTATTCTGTTGTTTTGTTGCTAACCGATTTTGCCTTCCGTAAGACTTTTTTGATCACGTTCTGCTTGGTATTTGCTGCAAGCCAAGAGTATTATCGAGTAGCGTGATGAGCTATTGACTTTGAGAGTTCATTGACTGATCTTGAGTTGTTTTCCTTTGGCGAAGGAATTGCCTTTCAACATGATCGAAAGCCCGAAGGCGCCTGAGAGCACATAACCGATAGGTGAGAATTTTAAGATGACGTCCGAGCCGAAATGTTCGGCTATCCGCAGCAGGGGTATAAAAACGATATAAGCCATCGCCCAGGTGCCCCCAACCATGAATCCCATTCGCTGCCCGAGGGTCAACCCGGCAGCCTGTCTCGACAGGGTAATCAGCAATATATAAGCTGAAATTGCCCAGAATCCGGCACCAAAAAGCAACCATATCGCCATCCTGCTATTGATGAATACCAGGTACAACACGAGGAAAGGCATCACGAAAAAAAGTGCCGCAACCGAGCATTTCAACTCTCCCTTCTTGTGAGCGACATGCGCCCAGACAAATGATCCGACGGCTCCTCCCAGACCGAACATCGTCGCGGACAGGCCGCCGAACGTCAGCCCGAAGCCAAGCTCGTTGAGTACTGTCGGCAGCAGGGATGCGATAATGGTTGTCGAGACAGCGGCCGGCACCGCCATCATAAGGATGAGCCGGAAAGGCAACTGGTTCTTGTCCTGTTGGGTTGTTTCTTTCGTATGCACAGTCCGCTCAACGGCCAGCCGGATCCTCAATAATAAGACCAGGGCGATACCGATAACGGGACAGAACATCAGAGGATACAAACCCTGCAATCCGAAACGCGAGACAAGAAAGGCCGATATCACTCCGCCGCCCGCATACCCAAGAAAACCGCCGGCCATAAATACAGCCGTGCTAACCGCCGGCGGAATATACCTGAGCCGGTGGACTCCCCGCAGCCCTTCCGGATGCACTATGGCAATTCCGATGCCGCTGACGACGGCCAGCAAAATCATGCCTCCAAAGGCGCCGCCGCCTCTGGGCAGGGCACCAAGCAGGCATATGACCGAGCCCAAAATCAGCCCGATATGCAGAAACAGCGGCCTGCGCTTGTTGGCGCGTAAATGGCCTATAAGCGGCTGAACGCCATTGCACGTTAAATACATCACCGCCATAACTATCCCGCCCATCGACAGGCTCAGCGAAAATTCGGCCCGGATTGCCGGAAGGATGGCAGGCAGCATACTCGCGAATATATCAATAAAGAAATGAACTGACGCAAGCACGAACAAATGCATCCAGTGAAATGTAGCGAGTTTTCGTTTCAAATTGGCCGCCGAATCCGATACAGTTTCGAAATATTATGAATAATCAGTCCGCCGCCCAGATGCTTCGCCTTCGGCTGAGCATGACAGCGAAAATCAATAAGTTTGAGTAATTAAGTTCTATTGCGCGCCGCCCGCGGGCATTCCGGCAACCTGCCTCGAATCTTCCCTGATAACATCGATGAAGTTTATGATCGGGGCCTCGTCCATATTCGGATTAGCCGACTTGGCAAGCAGCTCAAGGACCATAGCACTTCCGGCTTCGATACCTTTGAATTCTTTGACCACCGCCCTGTTAGCTCCTCCCGCCGTTGCCAGGATATCAAAGCTTTCCAGGACGACCTTGTCCTGTAGCTTGATGTCGAATACCCGCCGGCCCTCGTGGTCTTCCGGCAGTGCGTTAAAGCCGAGACGAACGGTATACACGGCGGAATTTTCCCCGGCGGCATCATCGGTCAGCGGCACTTCGCAGCGCAGCATTCCCCGGCAGCCGGATGTGAATAGCCAGGGCTTGTCCGTACCGGCTATATCGACGCCTTTGAAATCGTGGCAGAAATAACCCATTCCAGGCAAGGTCCGGACGCCCAGATCGAACTTCACGCCGTAGTTGGGGAAGTGGGTGTATGAAGCGGTCTTCGGATTGGGATAGCTGAACCAGACGTTTCCTTCGTTATCTTTTTTGTCCGCGGGCGCGCCGAAGTTTACAGTGAAACGCTTTACGGGTGTAAGCTCGCCGGGCGTGACATAGACCGTCCAGGGCTGTGCCCTGCCCGGTTTGCGTATCATCGCCATCGAGCAGCGGACGGGGTACGAGCACGTGCAGCCGGCCGCCGCCTCCTGGCTTAGCAGCACACCGCCGGCCGGTATCATACTGATTGCACAACCCGGGCGGTAGGCGCCGAAGATGGTGACTCCGTTGTCCTGCTCCAGGTCGTAAAACGCCGTGCAGGCCGAGCGGTAGAAAAGGCCCTTCTCTGAGGCGGCGGTAATGCCGCAAGTGTGTCCGGGCCGTAAGAACTCCCAGGGGACTTGCTTGCCGGTGATAGGATGGTCCCGCATGATAATCTCGCCCGTGTGGAGATCGCAGGCCTGCGGCTCGAGGATTATTTTATCGGCGACGATGACCGGGCGGGTTCGGTAGTTCAACGCCCGCGACCAGGTCATCCTGCCGTCCTCGGCCGATAGCGCCGTGATGCGCCGCCATTTCAGGCCGCCCTGGCTGAATCTCCACGCATCGTGATTGCCGTGGTTTCCGAAGAACAGGAGTAATCCGCGGCTGTAGGCGGCTCCCATTTTGTCGCCGCAGCAGCCGGTCAAATCGACGGGACGGCTCCACAATTCTTCGCCGGTTTTGGCGTCCAGCGCAACAACAATCCTCACGTCGGCGTCGGCGTACGTCAGTGTCCCCTCAGGATACTCCTCTTGGAACAATTCGGCCTGCAGGGAGTTGATAAGATATTGGACCTGGGATTTCTGTTTATATGATGGATCCTCTTTCAGTTTCCGGACCAGGAACTCTTTCTTTTCCCTTAACTCTTCAAGGACTCCTTCTCTTTCTTTGTACACGCCATTGTCTGTGAGTTTTTGCCGTCTCTGCAGGGCATTGCTCTTTTGTTCTTCTGCTATTCCGCTGTCGGCGTAGAAAATCTTGCCGTCCCCAAGCGTGATTGTAATGTTGGCAATCTTTTTGCCATCCCGCTGCCAGAGCAGCTCGCCCGTCTCCGTGTTAACGGCAAAGATTTTGTCGCCCGACATCAAGTTTCGAGTAACC
>CAYTNN010000044.1:24198-25902 GCA_964439135.1 uncultured Pirellulales bacterium | reverse complement strand
TTGAAAAAACAAAGCCAATGTCAAAATAGGCAATATGGCATTAATTCTGTAATAGTAAGGATTTATGGGGATTTTAGCTATTTTGAGCGTTTTCTGGCCGCTAAAAACAAAGCCAAACAAAGCCAAATGCCAGCCTTTGGCTGGAAATCCGAAGCTCGAATTCCTAAATCCGAAATAAGACAAAAACGGTTGAAGCCGGGCGTGAAATAGGCATAATCAAGAAAACAGATAGCGTACGAAACGAAAGGTCAAATATGCATTTGAATCGTCGGGATTTTGTTGAATTGACGGCCGGAGCGGGTTTATTGTCGATCCTGCCGGGCTGCAAGGCCACGCCGGGCAAGCCACAAGCGGTTTCGCATAAACGGCAGGTCTCGCTACAAGAGCTTGAGAAAGCCGCCGAAGCACCTGTGCTGAAACTAGACGGCGTCGATTCGACGCTGGTTATAGAGTCGATTGAACTGCTGCGAAAAGATCGGGAGTATATCCTGCGCGTCAGATCAAAAGACGGTGCCGAAGGCGTTGCCGTAACTAATTCCCGGCCGGACTATTTAACCCCGATACTGAACAAACTTGTGATCCCCTACTTCATCGGCAAAGACGCCCGGGACCTGGAATCGCACCTGTTCGAAGTGTATCGGTACCAGAGCAATTACAAGCTCCAGGGCCTGGCGTTGTGGTGTCCCGTAGCCTGGGTGGAATTCGCCCTGCTGGACATGATAGGCAGGGTATCTGGCAAATCGTTCGGGCAGCTTCTCGGCGGCGTTGTCCGGGACGAAGTGGACTTCTACATAGCGAGCGGGCGCCGGGATTCGACGCCGGAAGAAGAAGTGGAATATCTCGCCGGCCTAGTTGCCGAAACGGGCGCAAAAGCCGTCAAGTTCAGACTCGGCGGGCGAATGAGCAGGAACGCCGACGCCATGCCCGGCAGGAGCGAGAAACTCATTGCCCTGTCACGTAAGAGGCTGGGCGACGATATCGATATCCATGCCGATGCCAACAGCTCGTATGACCCGCCCAAGGCCATCGAAGTCGGAAGAATGCTGGAAAACATCGGCGCGGTCTATTTCGAGGAACCCTGCCCCTTCGACCACTTCGAAGACACGAAAAAGGTCGCCGATGCTTTAACAATCCCCGTGGCCGGCGGCGAGCAGGAATACAGTCAGCGGCGTTTTCGCTGGGCGATTCACAACCGCGGCGTGGATATCGTCCAGCCGGACCTGCAATATTACGGCGGGCTGATTCGTTCGACGCGTGTCGCGCGGATGGCGGGGCTGGCGGGGATGCCGACAACCGTTCATATTTCGGGCGGCTTCGGCTTCGTTTACATGCTGCATTTCGCTTCATACACGCCGGACATCGGCTTATACCAGGAATACAAGAAGGGAACCGAGAGATACAGCAACTGGTTCGACCCGCCTCTGGAAATCAGGGACGGCTCCATTACCGTTCCCAGGGGGCCCGGCGTAGGAATTAAGGATATCGGAGAATTATTAAAGGGAGCACAACCGGTTACGTAGTGACGTTTCAATATAAATGGGCAAGAGCCATCCCCATCCTGATAACGACAATCAGGATGAGGCTGCCACTCACTGCAGGCAAGATGCCCGCTTGACGCGCGGGCGAGACGCCCGCGACACGGAGTGGCAGCCTCAAAGCCGCAGGCTTTGGGGATGGTCGTGAACGCTACACTGCTCGCAATGA